>DPKX01000046.1:638-776 GCA_003542295.1 Candidatus Atribacter hydrocarboniphilus | reverse complement strand
TTAATTATATATAATAGTATCTTTGAAGTCAATTTTCTTTCTCTAATTTCTAAGACTGGTTATTGGAGCTGGGATTCTCCCACCCCTCCCAATAAAATTTTTGGGGTTAGTGGGATTCACTTGAATAACTACCGTTTC
>DPKX01000046.1:0-528 GCA_003542295.1 Candidatus Atribacter hydrocarboniphilus | reverse complement strand
GGTGTATCACCAGGTATGGCAATCATATCCAGCCCAACCGAACAAACACTGGTCATGGCTTCAAGTTTTTCAAAATTTAATCTTCCCGTCTTTACTGCTTTGGTCATGGCTGCATCTTCGCTTACCGGAATGAAAGCTCCGCTTAGACCTCCTACCGACGAAGAAGCCATGGCACCTCCCTTTTTNNCAGGCATCGGTTAGTATAGCCAGCGCCAGGGTTGTCCCCCACCCTCCACAGGTATCAATTCCCATCGCTTCAATTATTTCTGCCACACTATCCCCTACCCGAGAGGTCGGAGCCAACGACAAGTCAACTATTCCAAAATTTATTCCTAACTTTCGAGATACCTCTCTCCCGATTAATTCTCCAACTCGGGTTATTTTAAAAGCAGTTTGTTTGATAATTTCGGCAACTTGACCTAGATCGGCTCCTGGATGCCTGCGGATCATTTCCTTCACAACACCAGGTCCACTCACACCGACGTTAATAACCGCATCTCCTTCACCTGGCCCATGGAAAGCGCCTGC
>DPKX01000125.1 GCA_003542295.1 Candidatus Atribacter hydrocarboniphilus | reverse complement strand
TAAAACAAGATATTTTTTGAAGACAATTACATTTAACTATGGCTGAATGAAACTGTCAAGACGATATTATAATTCAATGGAACAGAGCCTTTTTGAGTTGGTTTATAATTGCTTCTCAAAAGCCTAATTGGCAATCCGCACCGATTCAATAAAGTGTTTTTCGATTGGCAAAAAAGTGTCCCAAAGTGAATCCTTGGCAGCTACAAAAATGAGCAGATTTTCTTGCTCGACGGTAATATTTTCAAAAAAGTAAAATCGCGCTCGAACTTTATTTTGAACGTAGTGCCCTTCAGTAAATTTGGCCATTTTGTTGTCAATGATGAGGCTATTTTCCTGATCAATAATAAAATCTTCTTTTACTGCATCAAGAGAGGTTACTTTTGTTATCGAAATGACGGCATCGAGAAAATTGGGGTCTTCACCAATATACCATCCGCCGAGATTGAGACTATCGGTTTCCAGGGATTTCCAGTTAAGAGGTACTTCGAAGACAAGGTTTCCTCTTTGGGCGGAAACCCAATTATTGGTCGCAGTAGAATTGAGATTTTCATTTTGGACTTGAGGAGAAAATGCCATAAAAATCGATTGAATTTCTTCATCATTGAGGACTCGATTATAAACTCTCACTTCGTCGATAAGTCCGTCAAAGAATTCAGAATAGCCAGCTGGATTGTCTCCTAAAGTAAAGGTATTGCCACTTATCACACCAGTTCCACCGGCGGTTCCATAAGAAAATTTTTCTCCATTTTTATAAAAAAGAACATCAGTTGGGGTAAATAAGACTGCAAGAAACTGCCATTGGTTTAAATCAACACTTTGTCCGGTAATCCAATTAGAACCACCGATAAAAACGCTCCATCCATCGTTTTCAACCAGGAGTGAGCGGTCAAATCCACCATCATCCTGAGACCATACCTGTCTACGGCCACTACCCGAGCGGGGATATGCCCAGCAAGTAATTGACAATTCTGGTATTTTTTCCGGATTGATATCAAGAGGCGTTATAACTGTACTGTCTATTCCATTAAAATCATATGCCTTTCCAATTTTCCCCAGTACGATTTGGGTTGAGGTTGGGATTCCATGTTTCCCTGAGCCGCTCATATCTTGCGCGTCATTATCAAGAGGGAGATAAAGAACCAAACCATTTTCCGGAGAGAGTGCACCAATTGGTGGGGATGGTGATAATATCGGTGATTCTTGATCAATCACTGTAAAGAGCTCGCTGGTTGCCGATCGGGTATACCCATCATTAATAAAGAAACGAGCATTATATTCTCCGGGTTCGGAGGGAACCTCAAATGTGAGCAAACCATCTTTTTTTCCTTTGGTATATTGCCAGGTCAAATAATCCCTATCAGAGGCATCTTTTTTATATAAACCTATCCAATCTCTTTGATTGGTCGAGGCGTTCGAGAAAGTTACCGTTATGGTTTCATCAGGCGTAAATACTCTATTGTTTAGTGACAGGATGGGTTGGGGAAGAGTTACTTTAAAGGACACCGAGGCAATTTCTTTTCCATTGGAATCGGTGTCGTGCATGCGAAAATCATATTCTCCTGGATTAGAAGGTGCGGTAAAAACCATCTCTCCTTGAGTTTTCCCGGATAGATATTGATAGGTTAAATCATGTTGATCGTTTACTTTTTCATCACCGTGGGGAATATCGGAAGGAATGATGCCAATCCAAGCATTGGATTCAAGTCCCGGAGGAGCAAAAAATAGGAGTTTAATTTCTTCGCCGGGAAAGAAATTATTTTTTTCTAGCTGGAGTTTGGATTGATTGGTTGATTTTTTTACAGAGAAAACAGCGCTTTTGCTGAGCAAATTCATCCCGTCATTTTCAAAGATACGAACGTTGTATTCTCCTTCTTCTTCGGGAGCAGAAAAAGTGATGGTTCCAGAAGTTTTCCCATCTAAATATTTCCAAGTTAGGTAATCGCGATCAGAAGAAGAACTTTTGTATAATCCAATCCAGTCTTTTGGGTTTCCCGGTGCTCCCTTATATTCAATACTAAATTCAGTGGCTGGCAAAACTGGTTGTTTTGGTATGTTGATGGTTACACCTTTTTCTGGTAGAGTAATTTTAATCGAATCTAAAATTTGATTGAAAACTGGTTCAGCCTCAGGCCATAGAGGGTAACGGCTTCCTGCTAAAAAGCCAAATGATTTGTCAGCAATTAAAGGAGTTTTGGAAAGAAATAGCCAAATTTTAATATTTGAGTCTTGAACACGTCCTTCTATAAAGCGAAAAGGAATTTCACTGAATATTTTTTCACTTTCACGGTCAATGGTAATATAGTCTAATTGGTCTTCGATATTAACAGTAGTTATAATTGCTAAAGCAACGTCGGGATCGGAGGGATCACCTTGGTACCAGCCAACCACTTCTTCATCGGGGGGAGTGGGCTGCCAATTTTTGGGAATTGATAAACTAACATAGTCAGTAGTTATATTTTCCCAATCTTCCACTTCAACTTTTATTTTTTTGACTTCAAAAATTTCACTTTTACCCAGTAAATTCATGCCATCATCAGCAAAACCCCGGAATTGATAAGCTCCTTCTTCTGCGACGGGATTGAAAATGAGTGAACCCTCGTTTAAGCCGTTTAAATACTGCCATTCTATATAATCCCGATCGGAAGCATCAGCTTTATATAGCCCAATCCAGTTTTTGGGGTTTGATGAACCCGATCTGAACTCTATGGTAATTGTTTCACCAGGGCGAACCGGTAAAGATCCCACGTTTATTATCAGGTTTTGTTCGCTTTCTTGGGCGAAAAGAAAGGAACTGATAAAAGGCATGGTAATCAAGAACAAAACAAGGATAAACGATTTGAAAAACCATCGTGATGAATACATTCGATTTCCCTCCTTCAGGTCATTTGTGAGAAATAAATCGGATTTCAGGAACTAAGACTTAGTAGTACTATTTCTATTATAATGATTGAGAGTTAAAAAAAAGTAATCTGCTACAATTATTTTTTCTCATTTTTTAAAAAGTACGATAAAATTGAGAAGAAAGAATTTGATCGATTGCCTATTATTTAAGTAAAATAGTTTAAAATTATCCTATTTTGGGGGAATATAAATTGATCAACCTACCAGTTTTTCAAGTCGATGCCTTTACCGACAAACCCTTTATTGGAAATCCAGCTGCAGTGTGTTTGTTGATGGAAGAAAAAAGTGATGAATGGATGCTGAATGTGGCTCGAGAAATGAATTGTTCTGAAACAGCATTTTTATTGAATAAAGAAATGGGGATATCTTTGAGGTGGTTTAGCCCCAAAGCCGAAGTTGGTTTGTGTGGTCATGCAACCTTGGCCAGTGCCCATGTTCTCTGGGAAAAAGGAGTTATTCCCAGAAATGAGGAAATTTTATTTTTCACCAAGGGAGGTTTATTAACAGCTCAATTTAAAGAGGGCTGGATAGAGCTTAATTTTCCTGCTATTGAAGAAAAAAAAGTGCTTCCCACAGAAATATTGCTTGATGCCCTGAAAGTTCCGGTCCTTTATGTTGGAAAAAGTAAATACGATTACTTGGTTGAAATTGAGACCGAAGAGATATTAAAAGACATGAACCCAGATTTTGAAACCTTAAAAATAGCAGTTCCTCGTGGAGTTATCGTTACTTGTCAATCTGATCGACCGGAATATGATTTTATTTCTCGGTTTTTTGTTCCTTCTTTGGGAATCAATGAAGACCCGGTAACCGGATCGGCTCATTGTGTATTGGGCCCTTACTGGCAGAAAAAACTCAATAAGTCCGAATTTATTGCCTACCAAGCTTCGGAGCGAGGTGGGGTTATCAAGGTTAAAGTTGAGGATGATCGAGTCTACATCAGCGGTAAAGCGGTTACTGTTACCGATGGAGTTCTCTTGGTGTAGCTTTCAAAAAAAAGATTTGACTGGGTGCTATTTTGAAAGGATGAGTTTTTCAAAGCATCAAATGACGAAACTTCAGAATAAGGATATTTTTCCTTATCACCGTATTTTTATTGGCCATAGTCTTTATACGGATCATTGATCTCTGAGTGTTTCTTCGGTTTCAGGAAGGTTTTCTTTGCTAACCAGCGCCAGAATACCTCCTATGATAAATAAAATTCCCGGAACGACAAATCCGATAAAAAGAAAAATATACCCAGCAATGGCGGCAATAAGGAGAAAAATCCCTGCTAATTGATGCTTTTTTTTCACATTTATTCCGGCAATTAAACCAACTATAGCAAAAATCAGAGCTCCGATGCCTCTTGCTATTGCCATATTCCCAAATAAGGGTAGTAGGCGATGAATGTTCATAGGAACATCAACTTGGTTTGGTATTATGGTTCCAACAAATTGCATAGCGATTCCGGCAATTATAACCACAGCAGAAAAAATCATCCCTAAAATGCCACCAACTATTCCTAATATTGTGGCAGTATTTTTCATGCAACGAACCTCCTAATCATTTCTTGGTATAGAGTTTAACTGATTAGAGCTTTTCTTTAAATAGGAAAAGGAAAAGGGAATAAATAATATTCGACTTTGAATTATCAGATGAGATCCTCATATCCTCGAAAAACGAAAGCTCAAGATAACTTTAGTATTTATATAAAACTAAATTTTCATTAAGACAAATTCATTTTTATTAACTTTTTATCAATTCAAGATCTTCGAATAGATTTAAAAAAGAAAAATTAACACTATTAAAATTCTTAAAAATGACGATATTTGTATAAAATAGAAGATAGTTTTTTATTATTAAAAGGAGAGCATTAGTAGTGAAAACAAGATATTCTAACTTTTACTCTTTTTTGGCTTGATTTTTATACTTTAACTATTACAACATTGATTAATTTATTCCTTATTCCTATTTCAGCAAAGGGATAAGTTATAAACTCGGTTTTTAGCTTTGAGGTGAGGAGGAAAATCTAAGATGATTATTGGTACTTGTTTTATAAACAAAAAAATTTGGTTGATCTTTCTTTTTTGCGGATTTCTCAGTGTATTTTTCGGATTGAGTGCTATTAATCCAAGCTGGATGGCATTAGCTAACCCGGAGAACGATACAAAAGTCACCTATCATACCATGAGGATTAATGATGAAGAAATGAACTATTCAGCAACGGTTGGTTTCATCCCGATTATTGATCAAAAAAACCAAACCGAGTAAGCTCGAATTTTTTATATTGCCTATAACCGACAAGGAATTGAAAATTCAGAAAAACGTGCAGTTACTTTTGCCTTTAACGGAGGACCGGGAGCGGCATCAATGATGCTTCATCTGGGAGCTTTAGGTCCACGAGTAGTGGAAAAAAGTGCCGATGGAACCAAATTGATAGCTCCACCTTTTCGATTGGTTGATAATCCCAATACTCTATTAGATGTCACTGACCTGGTTTTTGTTGATCCAATTGGCACTGGGTATAGTCGAATGACCGGGGGAGCTGATCCAACTCAGTTTTGGGGAGTCAGTGAAGATGTTCGGTGTATTGCACAATTTATACAATCCTACTTGAATCAAAACGGACGGAGCACATCACCGGTTATTATCGCTGGAGAAAGTTATGGAGGAGTCCGGGGATCAGGATTAGCCAAAGTTCTTCAAGATATTGGAGTTTATCCCTCTGGATTGATATTTATATCACCGGTTTTTGATTTAGGAACGATTCAGTGGAGCTCATTAGACGATCGTGCTTTAGCGCTCACCATTCCTACTTATGCAGCCGCTGCCTGGTACCATAAAAAAATTCATCCAGATTACCAGGGAGAT
>DPKX01000062.1 GCA_003542295.1 Candidatus Atribacter hydrocarboniphilus | reverse complement strand
TGATAGGTGGGTATGCGATTGCTACAATGGTCCTTTTTGGGTGGCCGGTGCTTATCTATGAAGTGCCGGTTGATGTTATACAATGTGTAGTTGCAATTATCCTCTCTCTTTTTATAGTGAGGAGCATTCGAAAGAGATTTCCAATAATATCAAAACTAAAAGGATGTATTGAATGGAAAAATCAAATATAATCGGTTTGCTTCCAAACGACTTATTATCCTTTCTTGAAATGATGGGTGAACCCAGTTATCGATCAAAACAAATCACTCATTGGTTATACCAACAAAAAGCAACCACCTGGGATGATATGAAAAACCTTCCTCTTGGTTTTCGTCAAGGTTTATCCCAAAGGTTTGATATTGGCCAGACAAAAATTGAAACGAAAATGGTTTCGTCCGATGGAAGCATTAAGTATTTATTACGGCTCGCCGATGGAAATGGAATAGAAATGGTGGTTATCCCTCATCGCAAACACATAACCATCTGTCTTTCAACCCAAGTAGGATGTCCGGTTGGTTGTTCCTTTTGTGCTACCGGGCAAAACGGCTATACCAGAAATCTGACCTACCAAGAAATTGTTGAGAGTGCGTGGAAAGCCCAGATCGAAAGTAGTAGTGTTATTAAGAATATTGTGTTTATGGGGATGGGAGAGCCATTGTTGAACTACGAACAACTATCCAAAGCGATTCAAACCTTTAACCATCCCGATGGTTTTAATATTGGTTCTCGCCATATGACCGTGTCCACTATTGGGATACCGGATAAAATTATCAAATTAGCCCAGGATTGGCCTCAGGTTAATCTGGCGGTCTCTCTTCATGCTCCCAAAAACGAATTAAGGAAGCAGCTGATTCCTATAAATGACGTCTATCCCATTTCTCAATTAATGAAAACGGTAGAGAAATATATTGCTATGACTCATCGACGAGTGACTATTGAATATTCTTTATGGACCGATATCAATGATCAGCGGGAGTATGCTTTTCAATTAGCTTCTCTTTTGCGAGGGTTGTTGGTGCATGTCAATCTCATCCCAGGCAATCCTATCGCAGAATGTCATTTCGTTCCATCATCTCCGGCAAGAGTCATAACTTTTGCCCGAATCTTAGAAGAAAATCGAATAAATGTCACCATTCGAGAACCCCGTGGTCAGGACATTGGGGCAGCTTGCGGTGAACTTTATGGATTGCATCATAAAAGAGGTGTGGTTGAATGATAATCGTTTTACGGCATGGAACCTCACAACAAGAAATCGATGAAATTGTTGAACGGTTGAAGAAATTAGGCTTTGGAGCACATATATCCAAAGGAACCGAGAGGACCATTATTGGAGCTATTGGTGATGAACGCCAAGTCAATTTAGAAGAAAAAATTGGTGTTCTTCCCTTTGTTGAAAAAGTTATTCCAATTCTTGCTCCTTATAAATTGACCAGTCGTGAATTTCGGTTGGAGGATTCGGTAGTAGAAGTGGGAAAAGTTCCTATCGGTCCGGGTAAGTTTGTAGTCATGGCCGGTCCCTGTGCGGTTGAATCAGAAAAACAACTTATGGAAACAGCTTATCGTGTAAAGGAAGCCGGTGCAATGATTTTACGGGCTGGAGCTTTTAAGCCGCGGACATCTCCTTATAGTTTTCAGGGTTTAGGAGAAAAAGGTCTAAAAATTTTAGCCAAAGCCCGAGAGGAAACCGGAATGCCGATAGTGACTGAAGCTTTAGGCATAGAAGAACTTCCTTTAGTCAATGAATACGCTGATATGATTCAAATTGGGGCGAGAAACATGCAAAACTTTCGATTGTTAGAAGCAGCAGGAAGGTTGCGAAAACCAATCTTATTAAAGCGGGGCATGATGAGCACGGTAGACGAACTTCTTATGTCAGCTGAATATATTCTTTTTCAAGGAAACTATAGCGTAGTTTTATGTGAGAGAGGAATTAGAACCTTCGAATCGGCCACCAGGAATACCCTGGACTTAAGCTGCGTCCCCTTGGTCAAGAAACAAAGCCACCTACCTATTATAGTCGATCCCAGCCATGGAACTGGTCGTTCCGAGTTGGTCCCGGCAATGAGTTTTGCCGCTCTTGCTGCCGGAGCCGATGGTTTGCTTATCGAGGTTCATCCTAATCCTATTGAGGCACTTTCCGATGGTCCTCAATCACAGGACCCTGCTCAATTTTCATCAATGATGGCAGAGCTTAAAAAAATTGCTGGTTTAAAAGGAAGGGCTATGTAATATGACTTATTCAATTGCGATCATCGGTTTGGGTCTGATGGGTTCCTCATTGGCGTGTGACCTGTCGCAATGGACAAAAAAAATTTCTATTACCGGTTATGATATCGATGAGGAAACTAAAAGATTTTGCTTCCAAAAAGGCATAGTTGATCGCATAGGTGAATCGACTCAACAGGCTGTAAAAGAATCAGACTTAGTTTTTATTGCCACGCCAGTTCGAACCATTCCAAAGATTTATTCAGATATTCATTCTTATTTATTACCTCATGCGATGGTTTTCGATCTGGGTAGCACTCGGCAGTGGGTTTTTAACCACTTGATTCCAGCTCCCGATAAAAATCTCTATTGCGGTTTTCACCCTATGGGCGGTGGGGTTGATAGTGGAGCACGTTTTGCCCAACAACGGCTTTTCAAAGGGAGGCCGCTTCTGGTTACTCCCTATCGGCCTTTCAAGGATGGAGAAAAAGATATAATTGAAGAGATTGCAAATTGCTTGGAAAGCCAGGTTTTTTTTTGACCGCTCAAGAACATGATCGTGTTTGTGCTTTGGTGAGTCACCTGCCGCATGTTATTGCCAATGTTTATGCCTCACAGGTTTATGAAAAGGATTATAGTTTTAGTCAATTGGCCGGATCGTCATTTCGAGACTTTACTCGAATAGCTGGTTCCTCTCCTGAGGTTTGGTTAGATATTTTTCTCACCAATCAAACTCAGATTTTATCGGTTATTGATGAATTAGAAGAAGGTATTCGAATTATGAAGGAATTTATCAAAACTGGAGACGTGGAAGGATTGAAGGCATTTCTCACCAAGGTAAAAAAACTTAAAGAACGGATTGATGGTTATGATGATTCATTATGAAACTGCTGGAGAGTCTCATGGCACGGGAATCACTACCCTGATTAGTGGATTCCCTTCTCATCTGCGGGTTGATATTGATTTTATACAAAACGAGTTAGTCCGTCGCCAAAAAGGCTATGGATCAGGTCCAAGAATGAAAATGGAAAAAGACACTGTTGAATTTTTAGGTGGAGTACGGTGGAAAGAAACCATTGGGTCTCCCATTTCTGTCTTGGTAAGAAACCGAGATTCAGTGAATTGGAAGTTGCAGATGGACCCCCTTGGCGATCCTCCTTCTGATTATCATGAAGTGGTTGTTCCGCGACCTGGCCATGCTGATTTGGCTGGAATGGTTAAATATCGGTTTACCGATATAAGAAATGTTATCGAACGAGCGAGTGCTCGGGAAACGGTTGGTCGTTGTGTGGCCGGAAGTTTTGCTAAGATGTTTTTGAATCAGCTAGGTATAGGAATAGGAGGTTATGTGGAAAGTATTGGAGGGATTATCGCTGAGGGCGAAATGAATCTTGAGGAAAAAATCAAAGCAGCTCATATATCCGAACTTGCGACCTTTGACCAACAAGCTACCAAGAAAATGATGGAGGCTATTGACCAAGCTCGGGAAAAAGGTGATTCATTAGGCGGAACATTTGTTGTGGTAGCATTTGGAATGATTCCCGGAATAGGTGATTATACCTCAGCTTTTAGAAAGCTTGATGCTCAATTGGCGGGAGGGTTGATGAGCATTCCATCGGTAAAAGGTGTTGAAATTGGGAATGGCTTTTTATCAGCCCAACATTTTGGGAGTGAAGCTCATGACGCAATTTATTTTAATCAAGATCGAAAACCTTTTTCCTTTTTTCGCTCTACCAATCGGGCAGGAGGAATAGAAGGAGGAGTTTCTACTGGCGAGCCAATTATAGTAAGATGTGCCATGAAGCCCATACCGACCTTAAAAAAAGGATTGCCATCGGTTGATATTGCTGAAAAGTCCAGTGTAGTATCACGGTACGAACGATCGGATATTTGTGCTGTTCCTCGTGGATTGGTAGTGGGCGAAGCAATGATGGCTTGGGTTATAGCCTCGGCAGTTCGGGAAAAATTCGGTGGCGATAGCATGAACGAAGTGAAAGAGAATTTCAGGAATTATTTGGAGTATTTAAAGGATTTTTCTACGAAAAAAACCAAATAGAATATCGTATCCCACTTCACTGTTTTTCTTTAGGGAACATCTTTTAAAAATGAAGGTTTTTTTGGTATAGTATTTTGGATATCATCTTGCCCTTACCAAAGAATTAAAATATGTAGTTATCCTAAGGCTTCACTTTTCGAAGCCGCGAGAATTTTATCTTTTTAAGATTGTGGAACTGTGGAATTGGAAAGAATGAGATTCTCACGTCGCAGAATACGCTCCTTAGAATGACGGGTTTATAATATATTAAGTTTTTAATCGATACTTGTTATCGTTTTTATAAAAATGAGGTTGATAACCGAATATGAAAATACCAATCAGCAAACCCAATCTTGATGATGAAGAAAAAAATGCAGTTCAAGAAGTTCTCAATTCAGGTTTTTTAGCCCAAGGAAAAAGAGTTGCAAAATTTGAAGAAGATTTTGGACGATATATTGGAGTATCACAGGCAATTGCCACAAGCAACGGAACAGCCGCTTTGTTTATTGCTTTGAAGGCCTTGGGGATTTCTCCAAATGATAAAGTAATAACAACACCCTTTACCTTTGTTGCGACTGCGTCTTCGATAATGCAGTGTGGTGCAATTCCAACTTTTTGTGATATTAATCCCCAAACTTTTAATATTGATCCCAACGCTTTGGAAAAAGTTCTAAAAAAAGAAAGAAACTCAATCAAAGCCATACTCATCGTTCATCTTTATGGTTTACCTTGTCCGATGGAAGAAATTATGACGCTTGCCGATCAATACAGTATTCCGGTTATTGAAGATTGCGCACAAGCTCATGGCGCCGAGTATCATGGAAAAAAGGTCGGCTCTTTTGGAAAGGCCTCAGCATTTAGCTTCTACCCTACTAAGAACATGACCACCGGCGAAGGTGGTATGATTTTAACCAATGATGAAGAGCTTGGAAAAAAGTGTCGCATGCTGATAAATCATGGAAGCAAAAAGAGATATTACCATGAATTTTTAGGCTATAATTTTCGTATGACCGATATTGCCGCCGCCATTGGAAGCGTGCAGTTAAGAAAATTGGATGATTCTAACCAAAAACGAAGAGAAAACGCCATTTTTTATAATCATGAATTATCATCTCTTGCAGAAATTGAAACACCTGTAGTGCCTGATTATGTACTCCCGGTTTTCCATCAATATACTATAAAATTAAAACATCACCGAGATGATTTGGCACGTTTTTTTGACCACAAAGAAATTGGATACGGAATCTATTATCCTGTTCCTCTCCATCAACAAAAATTTATCCATAAAATAGTCGGAAACGGTAATTATCCCATGGCTGAAGCTTGTTCTCGAGAGGTTTTTTCAATTCCGGTTCATCCACTTCTAAAAAAAGAGGATCTGGAACACGTGGTTGATTTAATCAAATTATTTTGCCAGGGGGGTTTCAATTGAGTTCGGTAAAAGTTGGAGTGGTTGGGGTTGGTTACCTTGGACAACATCATGCCCGAATTTATTCTGAAATACCAGATACTACCCTTGTAGGTGTGGTTGACATAAATCAGGAAAGAGCAAGAGAAATTGCCCAGCGTTACTCGACAACTCCCTATTACGATTATCGTGAATTGTTTGGAAAAATTGATGCTGTTAGCATTGTCGTTCCAACCGTGCTCCATCGTTTGATTGCCGGACACTTTATCGAGGAAGGGGTTAATATACTCATAGAAAAACCAGTTACGACGACTCTTGAAGAAGCTCGAGAATTGATGGAGATGGCAAATAAAAAGAAAGTGATTCTTCAAGTAGGTCACATTGAGCGGTTTAACACAGCAGTCATGGAACTGTCAAAAATAATTGATCGGCCAGTCTTTATCGATTGTTATCGAATGGGACCCTATACCAACCGGAATACCGATGTGGGAGTTGTACTTGATTTGATGATTCATGATATCGATATTGTAACGAGTATTGTTAAAAGTAAAGTAACTAAAATCAGTGCTTTTGGATATCCAGTATTTTCCCGTCAAGAAGATATCGCTAACGCACAGATACTTTTTGAAAATGGCTGTATCGCTAATCTCACCGCCAGCCGAATCACCCGGAAAAAAATTCGCCGCATGGAAATCACCGAGGTCGATGCCTTTATTTCCATCGATTATTTAGAACAAGAGCTAGCGGTTTACAAGAAGACAATCACGGCAGTTCCCCCTATCCTCATGGAGAAACCAATGATGCAAAAAGGGGAGCCGCTTCGGTTTGAATTGGAACATTTTACTCGCTGTGTGAAAAATGGAGAAAGACCACTGGTCGGTTTAGAGGAAGGGAAGAATGCACTCGAAGTAGCATTAAAAATACTTGAAGAAATAAAAAAGAATCAGGGGATTGTGAATGAAAAATACCTATGATGTTATCATAATCGGAGGAGGGCCAGCGGGAATTTTTGCCGCATTGGAGCTTGCCGACAAAACTGATCTTGATGTCCTCATAATTGATCGAGGCGGAGACATTGAGCAGCGAAGATGTCCTGCCCGGGAAAAGAAAAATATTTGCCAAAAATGTCAGCCTTGTTCTTTACTCTGCGGTTGGGGAGGAGCAGGGGCATTCAGCGATGGAAAACTGACTTTTTCCCATGACGTTGGCGGTCAATTAACCTCTTATTTAAAACCGGACGATTTAGAGCAGCTTCTTCAGTATGTCGATAATATTTATCTTCGCTATGGAGTAACCCTACGGGTTTATGGAGATGATGGAGAAAAAGTGGAAGATCTCCGGAAAAAAGCGGAAATGGCTGAACTTATATTACTCCCATCACGAGTGAGACATTTGGGAACTGACAGCTGCCGAGGAATATTAACTCGCATAAAAAATCATTTGAAAGAGAAGATAACTATCCTCACTCGTACTGAAGCCGCTGAAATATTAACCGAAAACCATCGAGCAGTTGGTATTCAACTGAAAAATGGTGATGTAATTAAAAGTCGCTACTTGATTGTTGCACCTGGTCGGGTTGGAGCCGATTGGTTACGAAGAGAAGCATTGAAGTTAAAGCTCGACTTGGTCAATAATCCAATAGATTTAGGCGTCAGGATGGAAGTGCCGGCTTCAATAATGGAAAAATACACGAAAATTTTATACGAATTAAAACTCATCTATTATTCCCATACCTTTGACGATCGAGTGAGAACTTTTTGTATGTGCCCCCACGGTGAAGTGGTCAGTGAATATAACGATGGGATTATTACTGTTAATGGTCATAGTTATGAAAATCGAAAAACCAACAATACTAATTTTGCCATCCTGGTAAGCACTCATTTTACTGAACCCTTTAAAGAACCAATCGAATACGGTCGCTACGTTGCTCGTTTGGCGAATATGCTTAGTGGTGGTGTTATTATACAAAGGCTGAAGGATTTACAATTGGGAAGAAGGTCTACTCCAGAACGTATCAAAAAATCAGTTTTAAAGCCTACGCTCAACGGTGCTAGTCCTGGAGACTTGAGTTTTGTACTCCCTTATCGGTTTTTACAAGATGTATTAGAGATTATTTCAGCAATGGATAAGTTTATTCCAGGAATTAGTTTTCCTCATAATCTTCTTTATGGGTTAGAAGTAAAGTTCTATTCATCACGGGTAAAACTCAATGAATATTTAGAAAGTGATATTGAGAATCTATTTATGGCTGGAGATGGAGCTGGAGTAACCCGAGGTTTGATTCAGGCATCCACATCAGGTGTAGTCGTAGCCAGAGAAATCCAACACCGGATTGGAGGTCAAATATAAATGAAGAGAAACATACTCATTACCAATGATGATGGCTATCAAAGTGATGGAATTCGAGCTTTGGTTCGAGCTTTTAAGCCGATAGCCAATATAATTTTAGTTGCTCCTCTCGAAGAGCGAAGTTGTTCGAGTCACAGCATAACTTCACGACAGACATTAAAAGTGAAGGAAGTTCAAGTCGATGGAATAGGCGGTTTAGCAGTTGATGGGACACCAGCCGACACAGNNGCTCAATTTATTTTCTAAAGCTCCAGTCCACTATGTTATATCCGGTATCAACCGAGGACCCAATCTGGGGTTTGACGTTTTTTATTCGGGAACGGTTGGAGCAGCGATGGAAGCAGCTATGTCGGGAATACCAGCCATGGCGGTTTCACTATCAATACAGGAAAAATTGAATTATGAGGTTGCAGCAGAAACTACACTCGATATATTTCTCCATTTTGAAGAAACCCTATCTCGACAAAAAAATTTAGTACTCAATGTGAATATACCTGATGTAGCGCATCCGGGAGAGCTGAACGGTTGGAAGATTACCGAGCTCGCCGATCGATTCTATTTTACCAAAGTTCAAAAAACCACTCAGAATGATGAATTCCAAGAATATGTTTTTATTGAAGAAAAACGCCAGGTAGAATACCAAAGTAGTTCAGATTATTGGTCAGTGGTGAATTCGGAAGTGTCAATTACCCCCCTTCGACCGAATCTGACTGATTGGTTGATAAAAAACGAACTTGTAGAAGTATTATCGGAGAAGAATAGTTGAAGTGAAGTACATTCAGGGGAGGTTGGTTTTCAAGGGTCGTGTTCAGGGGGTTGGTTTTCGCTATTTTGTTTTAAAAAGAGCTTCCGGGTTTGAGGTTACAGGATTTGTCAAGAATTTATACCGTGGTGAAGTGGAAGTGGTTGCTGAAGGAGAAAAATCCGAAGTTGAAGGTTTCTTTCGGGAAATTCGTGAGGGACCAGTGAGCGCATCAATCCGTGATATTTTTGAGGAGTGGTTGCCTTATTCGGGAAATTATGAAACATTTCAGGTTGAATACTAATGGGAATTGATAATGCCAGAACACTTCAAGAACGGGAAAATATGGTTCGAAAACAAATCATCTCCCGGAATATTAAAGACCAAAGAGTAACCCAAGCACTGCTGAAAATTCCTCGACATGTTTTTGTCCCTGAATTTTACCAGAAATATGCCTACCATGATACCCCTTTAGTCATCGGCGAAGGACAAACTATATCACAACCTTATATAGTTGCCTTGATGTCAGAATTGTTAGAAATTCAACCGACTGATCGAATTTTAGAAATTGGAACCGGTTCGGGTTATCAAACCGCAGTTTGCGCAGAATTGGGCAAAGAAGTTTATACTATAGAGCGCATCGAAGAATTGGCCCAAAAAGCTGAAGAGGTTTTGGAAAGTCTTGATTATAGGAATATCCATTTTTTTGTAGGTGATGGAAGTCGGGGAATTCCGGAATACGCTCCATTTGACAAAATAATCGTCACTGCTTATGCCAATGAGATATACCCGATTTGGGTTGAGGAATTAAAAGAAGATGGCATCATTGTTCTCCCTTTGGGGGGAGATTTTCGCCAAACTCTTATTCGGGGAAGAAAGCAAAAAGGAT
>DPKX01000269.1 GCA_003542295.1 Candidatus Atribacter hydrocarboniphilus | reverse complement strand
AATTTCAGTATATTTGTTGTTTCTGATGGAACAGGAAAAACTGCTTATTTAGCTGTGCAAGCAGCACTTGCCCAATTTGATCTCCCCCGAGTTAAAATTTTACGGTTTGATCACGTAAAAAATAAAGAAGAAATCTTTAGTATACTCGATATGACACGCCCTCATAAGGATTTGGTGATTTATACTCTGGTCAACGATGATTTTGTTCAAGCGCTGGTTACCGAATCACTCCATCGTCGAATTTTAGTATTGGATTTGTTGAGCCCGATTGTTAATTCTATTCGAAAACTGTCCACTCGATCCCCACGGGGAGAGCCGGGTTTGCTTCATAACTCCGATGGAGAATCGGTGGCAATTACTGAAGCTATAGAATATGCATTGGCGGAAAGTACTGGAGTAAGCTTTTCTCGTCTTAATGAAGCACAGGTCATCATCCTTACCGTTTGGTTCCCCCACCGTGGCGATTGCGTAATGCAATTGGCAAAAAAGGGAATAAAATGTGGTTTTATGATGCTGAACCCTGATCTACCTCTTCCTCAAAACTTGAAAGATGTTTTGGGAAAAGACCAGGGGAAAGTAATTATTGGCTTTATCATGGAACCTGATTTTTTACAAAAGATCCGCAATGAACGCATTATGGACCTGGGTTTGAATTACATGGAATACAAAGCCAATCAAGAGGTTGTTCATCAAGAAATTGAATTTGCACAAGACATATATAAAAAGTTAAATTGTCCGGTGATTGATATCACCAGTTTAAATAATAAAGATATAATCAATCAGATTTTGCTTAAAATTCAAAAGCAAAGGGAGGAAGCAGAATGAAGAAGTACGTTTATTTTTTTGGTGAAGGCGATGCATCAATGAAGATGCTTTTGGGCGGAAAAGGTGCCAATCTTGCTGAAATGACCAGAATAGGTCTCCCCGTCCCTCCAGGATTTACCATTAGCACTGAAGCTTGCCATCATTATTACAAAAACAACGAAACTTGGCCCGAAGGACTTGAAGAAGAGGTAAAAAAGAACTTAGTTGAACTGGAAAAGAAGTCGCAAAAAAAATTCGGAGACCCAGTAAACCCGCTTTTAGTTTCTGTTCGTTCTGGTGCTCCGGCATCCATGCCAGGCATGATGGATACGGTTTTAAATTTAGGTTTAAATGAGAGCTCTCTTCAAGGTCTGATAAAGTTAACCGGAAATGAGCGTTTTGCACTCGACTGCTACCGGCGTTTTATCCAGATGTTTGGTGATGTGGTTATGGGCGTTGACCACGATAAATACGAAGAAATTCTCAGTGATGTAAAAAAACAGGTTGGTGCTAATCTTGATACTGACCTCACTGCTGAAGACCTAAAGGTAGTTATTTCACGGTATAAAGAACTCTATAAAAAGGTGACCGGTGAAGATTTCCCTCAAGAGCCATTCGAGCAATTAAAAAAATCCATCAATGCAGTTTTTAGCTCTTGGAATAACAAACGAGCAATAACTTACCGAAAGATCAATAAAATTCCAGAAAGCTGGGGAACCGCAGTCAATGTTCAAATGATGGCTTTCGGTAACATGGGAAATGATTCAGGGACTGGTGTTGGATTTACTCGTAATCCGTCAACCGGTATAAAAGAGTTCTATGGAGAATACTTGGTTAATGCTCAGGGTGAAGATGTAGTAGCTGGTATCCGGACTCCTAAACCAATTAAGGATATGGGACAGGACCTCCCCGAAGCCTTTGAAGATTTAAAAAAAATCTATTCGGTATTAGAAGATCATTATCGAGATATGCAGGACTTTGAATTTACCATCGAAAAAGGGAAGCTGTATATGCTTCAAACTCGAACTGGGAAACGAACCACCCAAGCAGCCATTAAAATAGCAGTGGACATGGTGGACGAAGGATTAATTGATAAGAAAACAGCTGTAAAACGAATTGATCCGGCTTCTCTTAATCAACTCCTTCATCCCCAGATTGACCGCAGTGTTCCGTTGAAGGTTATCGCTAAAGGGCTTCCAGCTTCACCTGGTGCAGCCAGTGGAAAGGTATATTTTGATGCTGATGACGCTGAACGGGAAGCCAATGAAGGAACCAAAGTTATTTTGGTTCGTCCTGAAACTACCCCTGATGATATTCATGGNNTCGTTGCTGCACAAGGGGTTTTAACCAGCCGAGGCGGAATGACCAGTCACGCTGCAGTAGTTGCTCGAGGAATGGGAAAACCCTGTGTTGCCGGTTGTGAAACGGTAGTTATCGATCTCGATAAAAAACAATTTCAGGTTAATTCCTTGGTCGTCAAAGAAGGAGACTATATCAGCATCGATGGTGGGAAAGGCGAAGTCATTTTAGGACAAGCCAAAACCATTCCACCTCAACTTTCCGAAGATTTCCAAAAGCTTTTAGGTTGGGCTGATAGCATTCGAAAACTGGGTGTTCGTGCTAATGCCGATACACCAAATGATGCTCGAAAAGCGATCGAATTTGGTGCTGAAGGAATTGGTTTGTGTCGGACCGAGCATATGTTCATGGCACCCGATCGTTTACCAGCAGTACAGGAAATGATCATAGCTCAGAACGTTGAAGAACGGAAAAAAGCCTTGGCAAAAATTGAACCAATGCAAAAAGGTGATTTTAAAGAGATATTTAAGGTTATGGAAGGAAAACCAGTAACCGTTCGTTTAATCGATCCTCCTCTTCATGAATTCTTGCCTAAATTAGAGGATCTCTTGGTCGAAGTAACCACTTTACGGGTGAAAGGAATCAGTGGTCCTGAACTCGAAGAAAAAGAGAAGTTGCTCAAGATCGTGCGTGGGCTTCACGAAGCCAACCCGATGTTGGGTCTCCGTGGTTGCCGATTGGGAATAGTATATCCAGAAATTGTCGAAATGCAGGTTAGGGCAATTATCGAAGCAGCTTGTGAGCTTGATAAAGAAGGAGTAAAAGTCCTTCCAGAAATTATGATTCCATTGGTAGGTCACCAGAACGAGATAAAAATCCAAAAAGAAATTTTGGAAAAAGTAGCCAAAGAAGCTTTGGATCGATATCAGTCGAAAGTTCAGTATAAATTTGGAACCATGATTGAAATCCCTCGAGCAGCAATAGTCGCCGATCAGATTGCTGAATACGCTGAGTTTTTCTCCTTTGGAACCAACGACTTAACCCAGATGACCTTTGGGTATAGCCGAGATGACGCTGAAGGCAAGTTCCTTTTCTTCTATGAAGAAAATGGTATTCTGCCCGAGGATCCTTTCCAATCCATTGATCTTGATGGAGTTGGTGAATTAATGAAGATGGGTGTTCAAAAAGGGAGACAAGCCCGACCGGACCTCAAATGCGGGATCTGCGGTGAACATGGTGGTGATCCGAAGTCGGTTATGTTCTGTCATACCATTGGGTTAAACTATGTCAGCTGTTCACCTTTCCGTGTTCCTTTAGCTCGTTTGGCAGCCGCTCATGCGGTAATCGAAGAAGAAGGAAAAGTGAAGGATACATCTAAATTCGATAAGTAAACATAATTATAGAACCGAAATAAACCGGGCTGGTATAAACCAGTCCGGTTTTTCAGGTGATCGCTTGGAAATTGCTACGATTAAAAAATTTTGGGAAAACTGGGAGGCACAGACCCTCTCACCTTTGGCATCCTTAAGTATCAAAAGCCGAGGGCGTGAGCATCCCGAAAAAGAATGTGAATTACGAAATTGCTTTCAAAGAGATCGTGACCGAATTATCCACAGCAAATCTTTTCGACGACTCAAACATAAGAGTCAAGTTTTTTTGAGTCCAGAAGGCGATCATTATCGTACTCGGCTTACCCACACCCTGGAAGTCTCACAAATTTCTCGAACTATTGCTCGAGGATTACGGTTAAATGAGGACCTCACCGAGGCGATCAGCCTTGGTCACGATCTAGGGCATACTCCTTTTGGGCATGCCGGTGAAGAGGCCCTCCAGGAAATCCATCCGGGAGGTTTTAAACACAATGAACAGAGTCTGCGAGTTGTAGATTTTATCGAAAGAGATGGAAGAGGTCTCAATTTAACCTGGGAGGTGAGAGATGGAATTCTTCAACATTCCAAGACCAGGGATATGAACATGGAGAAAGTTTCTAAAGAAAACCTACCCCAGACCTTGGAAGGCCAAGTAGTCAGATGGTCAGATATGATAGCCTATGTGAATCACGATATTGATGATGCTATACGAGCTGGTGTTATTACTCAGAATGACCTTCCCCAAGATTGTTTAGAAGTTTTAGGGAAAACTCACCGGGAAAGAATTGATCGAATGGTGAAGGACGTTATTCTTAACAGCGTTGAAAAATCCCTGGTGACGATGAGCGTTCCAGTTCGAAATGCCACCCAGGAATTACGAAAGTTTTTATTTGATACGGTATATTTTGGAGAATATCAACAGATAGAAAGAGAAAAAGCGAAACGATTAATAAAAGAGCTTTATCAATTCTTTTTGGAAAACTTAGATATCTTTGAAAAAGAATATCGGGTTAATTTTTATCACCAAGATACCGATATAATCGTATGTGATTTTATTTCGGGGATGACTGATCGATATGCCACGGCCATCTACCGGAAATATTTTATTCCATATTCCTGGCCGCAGGAAGGAATGGGAAAAGAAATCAACTGAATGAATAGGAGTAATTCAGAAGGGAGGATTGTAATGTGGGTTTAGCAATATTTGCAACAATAGCGGGTTTAATAGCGGTTATATATGCAGTTTATTTGATTATGAAAATTAATACGTTTGATGCCGGTAACGAAAGAATGAAAGAGATTTCCCATGCTATTCAGGAAGGGGCTATGGCCTTTCTCAAAAGGGAATACTTCTTTTTAATCTTTTTTGTTATTGGGATGTTTATCCTTCTTACGTTTACTCGAGGGCTCGTAGAGGCGATCTGCTATCTCTGTGGTTCAGTTTGCTCGGTTTTGGCCGGTTTTGTGGGGATGAGAATTTCAACCAAAAGTAACGCTCGTACCACTCAGGCTGCCACCCAGGGAATTAGTCAGGCTCTGAAGGTTGCCTTTTCTTCTGGAACAGTCATGGGGATGAGCGTTGCCGGTTTTGGCTTACTGGGTCTTGGCATCCTCTACTTAATCGTGAGGGATCCAAATATCATTAACGGTTTTGCCCTGGGTGCGAGTTCAATTGCTTTGTTTGCCAGAGTTGGCGGAGGAATCTATACCAAGGCTGCCGATGTTGGTGCTGATTTGGTTGGGAAAGTGGAGGCTGGTATCCCTGAGGACGATCCTCGCAACCCTGCAGTCATTGCCGATAACGTGGGAGATAATGTTGGAGATGTAGCTGGAATGGGAGCTGACCTCTTTGAATCGTTTGTTGGATCGATCGTCGCTGCGATGATATTGGGGATTTTTGCTTTTCCCAATACCATGAGCGGTGTCATGTACCCCCTTATTTTAGCCGGAGGGGGAACCCTTGCTTCTATCGTGGGAACCTTATTCGTCAATTCAAAAGATGAAAAAGGCTTGGCATCGGCACTCAATCGTGGAACGTATATAAGTGGTGCCCTGGTCATTGTGATCAGCTTGGTCGCCTCCCTTTTAATTTTCAAAACAGCTGGGCCATTTGTGGCGACAGTTGCCGGTTTGTTAGCGGGAATCATTATCGGACTCACTTCTCAGTACTATACGGCGAGTGATTATAAACCGGTGAAGGAATTGGCAGAAAACTCGAAAACCGGTCCGGCAACGGTTATCATCAATGGACTGGCATTAGGAATGGAAAGCACATTACTTCCAACAGTTTTAGTGTGTGCAGCAATCATGGTTGCCTTCTGGGCAGCAGGAATCTATGGGATAGCTATTGCTGGAATCGGAATGTTATCGATCACGGCTATTATTGTTGCGGTTGATGCCTATGGGCCGGTTGCCGACAATGCCGGTGGAATTGCTGAAATGGCTGAGCTGGATCCTAAAGTAAGAAAAATTACTGATTCTCTTGATTCCCTTGGAAATACAACTGCTGCTATTGGAAAAGGATTTGCAATTGCTTCGGCAGCTTTAACTGCCTTAGGATTATTCGTAGCTTATTCCCAGACTGTTAAGCTCAGTGTGATTGACATCCTGAATCCCCGAACGGTAGTCGGGCTTTTCATCGGTGGTATGTTGCCCTTCCTGTTCTCGTCGATGGCAATGAAAGCGGTTGGTGCTGCAGCATTTAAAATGGTTGAGGAAGTCCGTCGTCAATTCCGAGAAATCAAGGGGTTGATGGAAGGGAAAGCCAAACCCGATTATGCCCGTTGCGTCGATATCAGCACCAAAGGGGCTATCACTCGGATGATCGTTCCTGGGTTGATGGCGGTCTTGGTTCCTCTCTTTGTTGGAATTCTTTTAGGGAAAGAAGCCCTGGGTGGTCTTCTAGCCGGTGCTATTGTTACCGGTCTGATGTTGGCGATTATGATGGCGAATGCTGGTGGTGCTTGGGATAATGCCAAAAAATATATCGAAAGTGGTTTCTTGGGTGGCAAGGGAACTTCGGCTCATTCGGCAGCAGTAGTCGGTGATACGGTTGGAGATCCCTTTAAAGATACCGCTGGTCCTTCGCTCAATATTTTGATTAAGTTAATGACCATTGTGGCATTGGTGTTTGCACCGCTCTTTTTAAGGTAAATATTGAGATTATATTTGCATATAATTATATTAGCTCGGGGTTATACTTATAACCCCGAGCTAATATAATTTTCTATCCTGAAAATTCATATCCATTTCTTTGTTCTCTTCATGCTGGAAGAGGCTTAAATGAGGGGGAATAATATTCTTCTAAAAACGGACTTTAAAATCTGAGAGGAATATTGGTTTATAATAAATTTATAAAATTTTAAAGAGGTTTATTTTTGGCAATTCAAGACCAAACTTTAGAAGAAATAAAAAACCGTATTGATATTGTTGAACTCATCTCCAACTATGTAGATTTAAAACCAGCCGGGAAAAATTATCGAGGACTCTGCCCTTTTCACGAAGAAAAAACACCTTCTTTTACCGTTTCACCAGAAAAGGGAATTTTCCATTGTTTTGGTTGTGGTGCTGGAGGGAGTATTTTTAATTTTATCATGAAAGTGGAAAATCTATCCTTTCAGGATGCAGTGATTCATTTATCAAGAAAAGCGGGTATTGAACTACCTACCTCAAGACGGGATATACAGAACAAGGAATATCGACAAAAAGGGAAAATAATACAGTTAAATCAAGTCGTTCAAAAGTTTTATTATGATTCACTCCTTCATTCTGAAGATCCATTGGCACGAACATCAAGGCAATATCTCTTTCAAAAAAGAGGTATTAAACCGTCGACAGCTGAACAATTCGGACTTGGTTATTCGCCGGCAGATGGAAAGGCGATTATCGAGTATTTATACCAACAAGGATTTAACGGGAACGATTTTATCCAGGCAGGGATAGGAAATGTCATTAAAAAGGGAGAATTGTATGATCGATTCCGAGGACGAATAACTTTTGCGCTTCACGACAGCAATGGAGAAATTGTAGGCTTTGCTGGAAGAACCCTCCTTGAAAACGAGCATCCTAAATATATCAATAGTTCTGAAAGCCCGGTTTTTTCTAAAGGGAACAATTTATACGGTTTATTTGCCACAAAAAACGACATACGAAAAACCAAGACGGCCATATTAGTTGAAGGATACATGGATTTTCTATCTCTTTTCGAGAACCAGGTAACCAATTGCTTAGCATCGATGGGGACAGCATTAACGGCTCATCAGGCAACTCTCATCAGAAGGTTCGCTGAAGAGGTTGTTATCTGCTATGATTCAGATAATGCTGGAAGAGTAGCAACTTTCCGTGGAATTGATATTTTAACCAAAAAGGGATTATCGGTAAAAATTGCAGTGCTCCCTGCACCTTATGATCCTGATTCCTATCTTCGCAAGAAAGGGAAGGGAGCATTTTTAAAAATATTGGAACAAAAAAAACCGATTTTTGATTATCAATTGGAATTATTATTGCATGAATATGGTTCTAAATCATTAGAATCACAAATACATATCATTCGCGGTCTTCTTCCTTCCATCAATGCTATGACTGATTCCATTGAAAGGTCATTAAAAATACGTTCTTTGGCTCAGTACTTAAAAATTCCTGAATCTTTAATCTATAATGTTTTAAAGGGAACTCGAGAAAGCGAGAAAAAAATAAAACTCTTTAAAACAGCTCAGAAAGACGCTATTCACGGAGCAATAAAAGCGGAAAAAATATTAGTGAAATTTCTAATGGAAGAGCCAACCGTTAGAAGTATGATTTGTGACCAGGTCCCAGCTGAGTATTTTTCTATTCCAGAACACCGGAGAATCTATCAGGTGATTTTAAATAATTTGGATGAGAAATTTTCTCTTTCCGACCTGATTAACGTATTTTCTGGAGATGAATTGATGTCGTCATGTATTTCAGCCATGGGTTCAATGGAAACCGAATGTCACGAAATGAATGAGGAGTTGATTCAAAGTCTGATAAAAACTCTTAAATGGGCTGAATTGAGAAGAGAACGATCAATACTGGCTGGAGAATTAGCCCAACAAGCCGATTATGAATCAAAATTATTGATTGGAAAGCAGATAGAAGAAATAGATAAGGAAATACAGAGATTAAAATCGTGTTCTTAAATTATTACTTGAAAAAGAAGGGATAGATTATAATTTGGGTAATAAGATTTCCGAAAGGAATATCGTTTGTAAGATTAATCGTAGTGATTCAATCTCTATATTTTGCAACACAATAATTTGAGAGAGGGTGATTTATTGATTAGTAATAATGAAAATCAAGCCTCTCGTACTTTAACCGCTGAATTTTCAAATCTTATTGAAAGCGGAAAAAAGAAAGGCTTCATCACTTTTAAAGAATTGAATGATGTTATTGGTGACGATGCAGTCAACATAGACAAACTTGATGACCTCTATACGGTGTTGTCTGATCAAGGTATCGAAGTTTCTGACGAAGAGGAAGCAGGGAAAGAGGATCAAATAGTCGCCAGCACCGAAGACCTCAAGCTGGAAGGAATTAAAGGTATCGGTGTCGACGATCCGGTAAAAATGTATTTGAAAGAAATTGGTCAAGTCCCACTGCTTACTCCTGAAAAAGAAGTCGAGTTAGCAAAAAGGGTTGAAAAAGAAGACGCTACAGCTAAAAATGAATTGATTGAAGCAAATCTTCGCTTGGTGGTGAGTATTGCCAAGAGATATGTTGGTCGAGGAATGCTATTCCTGGATCTTATCCAGGAGGGAAATTTGGGATTAATTCGTGCGGTGGAGAAATTTGACTATCGTAAGGGATATAAATTTAGTACTTATGCTACCTGGTGGATTCGTCAAGCAATTACTAGGGCTATCGCCGACCAAGCTCGAACTATTCGAATTCCAGTTCATATGGTTGAAACTATTAACAAATTGGTACGCATTTCCCGTCAACTTCTTCAGGAATTGGGTCGAGAGCCGGCACCCGAAGAGATTGCCCAAAAAATGGGTATTCAGGTCGATAAGGTTAGAGAAATTTTAAAGACTGCCCAGGAACCGCTTTCCTTAGAAACCCCCATTGGAGAAGAAGAAGATAGCCATCTGGGTGATTTTATTGAAGACCAGGGAGTGATGGCACCGCCCAAAGCAGCTTCCTATACACTCTTAAAGGAACAACTTGACGATGTGCTCAATACTTTAACCGACCGGGAACGAAAAGTCCTGAAGCTGCGTTTCGGCTTACAAGATGGAAGACCTCATACTCTTGAAGAGGTGGGGCAGATTTTTGGAGTTACCCGGGAACGGATCCGGCAAATTGAGGCCAAAGCCCTCCGTAAACTTCGTCATCCAAGTCGGAGTAGAAAATTACGCGATTATCTTGACGAAGCCGAATAAACCGTATATAATCCTTATCGTTGAACATTCCTCGGTAGCTCAACGGTGGAGCATCCGGCTGTTAACCGGAGGGNNGAGGGTTGCAGGTTCGAATCCTGCCCGGGGAGCCAGATTGTAAAAGCCGCCTAGTTAGGCGGCTTTTTTGTTTTGAGCTTGATTCAATATTTTTTCATTAATAAATAGATAGTATTATTAATTGGAGTCTTGACATCAGTTTTGCTGTTGGATAAACTTGATTTTAGTTAATATTCTCTTGA
>DPKX01000209.1:2048-3620 GCA_003542295.1 Candidatus Atribacter hydrocarboniphilus | reverse complement strand
ATGTTTTAATACCCTTATTTCTATGGATTTGGTAATTATGCCGATTATAAAAAAAGAGTATTATAGAGGTAGTTGTGAATATGGAAAGAAAAGTGGAAAAGAAAATTATAATTAAGGAAACCTTAAGAATATCTACACTTTGTTTATTAAAATGAAGATATTTTGGGGATTCTATTAAAATATTTTTATAAAAATGAACAAAATGTTATAATAATTGAAAATAACTTTTTTAGGAGATGGAATATGCGAGGAAAATTTAAGTTTCAAGATGATTATATTTATAAGATGCCAGCCCATTTTGGAGGATATCCCTTTTATCCGGTGAGGACAGAGTATCGGGATATGCTGGGTATTACCGTACAGTATGAAACCACACAGGAAGCACTCCTGCAATACCTACCTGAGGATTTTGAACTTCGAGAACCGATAGTCAGCGTTCAGTTTAGCAACTGTCGAGATGTGGACTGGATGTCAGGCGGAGAATATCGACTCATCCAGGTTACTGCACCGGTAAAATATTTGGGTAATTCCGAGGGACTTGACGGCGATTATGCTTTAGTGGTATGGGAAAACAAAACCTGTCCCATTATCGGAGGTCGTGAGGAGGACGGTGTACCAAAGGTTTTTGCCGATATTGCTTCAGAACGTCATGTAGGTGACCATTGGTTCACAGCGGCTAGCTACGAGAGCCACACCTTTCTTAAAATTGATTTCCTGAAAAAGAGTGAACTGTCTCAGCAAGATGTAGAAAAAATTAATGAACATTCCAAGATCAACTTATTTGGTTGGCGTTATCTGCCCAATCTCGGAAAAGGAGGAGCAGCCTTGAGCCATGCCACCCTTTACCCGCAGGAAATGAAAATAAAACAAGCTTGGTTAGGTGAAGGAAGTCTCCAATGGACGACGCTGACCCCGGAGCAACATCCTTTGCAGAATCATATCATCAAGGCTTTGGCAGATTTGCCAATAGTGAAGTATACCAACGCTATGATGTTAAAGTGCTCAGCCAGTCTCAACGTAGGCGATTCGAAAATTCTACCCTAAAGGAGGGGGAAACATGAGCGAATATTTTGAAAATAAAGTAGCAGTGGTCACCGGAGCGGCATCAGGTATCGGTTTGGGACTCACCGAACATATGCTCGCAAGGGGAGCAAAGGCGGTTTTCATGGGTGATGTGAACGAAGAGAATCTCACTAAAGAATCCGAACGTTTAAACCAAAAATACCCCGGGAAGGTCAGCCCTCAACTCACCGATGTCACCAAGCTGGAGCAAGTCGAGAAACTGATTCATGCTGCAAAAGCCTTTGATGGTCATCTCGACTTTGTGTTTAACAATGCTGGGGTGGGTATGACGATTCCAACGGAAAAAGTTATTATTGAAATCTGGAAATTTGTTATAGATTTAAATTTCATGGGTATTGTCTATGGCACCTATACGGCGATACCCATCATGCGGGAGCAGGGGTTTGGACACATCGTCAATACCGCCTCCATCACTGGACGGATACCGGTTCCTTATCAAGCGGTTTATGCTGCCAGCAAAAGCGCAGTGATATCCATGACCGAGAGCTT
>DPKX01000209.1:225-2010 GCA_003542295.1 Candidatus Atribacter hydrocarboniphilus | reverse complement strand
AGGACAGCGATTTTCGGAGACTTAACACCTCCACCAGATTCAATTAGTGTTGACGAAGCGGTGGACTATATTTTTCAGGAACTGGAAAAAAAATCGATCGTTATCATTTTTCCTCAAAAAATGCGGGATTTTGATAAGTTATATCGGGAAAATCACCCGGAATATGAAAAGGTTGCTCGCAATTTAGCTGCCGAACGCCGAGAGAACTATCGAACCAAGGGCACCTACTATTAGGTTAAACAGACATGGCTATAAATCGGATATTCAACAAGGCAGATCTTCCGCTGGAAGTGGCGATTCTGTTGATTGCCGGTTTGATGATGCTGATTACTGGAATACTGCTTTTTCCAGTATCAACCGGAGCACTTCCTTATTGTGAAAATGGTTTGTACGGATTGCTCCTGTTCATCTTTGCATTGCAAATAGTTACCTTGGGGAAAACCCCCTTTGGTGATATGAGCCGGTCAATGCTACTAGTAATCATTGGCGTACTCATTGCAGCCGTGGGCATCGTGACCTGTTTTATTCCTGACCTTTTGAGCCAAGTACCCCGTATTCTCCTTTTTATTTGCTTTGCTCCCGGAGGTTTTCTCCTTCTTCTTCAGATGTTTCTTTCCCAAGAAAAACTCCGGACTTGGATAAAGTATGGAGGCATTTTTAAACATCTTATTATGGGATGCGGAGCGGTTTATGTTTTATCAATTATTATTGGACTACTCATTTTAATACACAACTTACTCAGTATAGCTATGACCGCTGTGGTTGGTTTGATTTTTGGAATAGCTATTATTTATCTGGCTTTGGTTCTTCGGAAAATCTACCTGACTTATCCGGAAGCGGAAAACACCAACCCGGGGACAGTTGAACTTTCTACTGATAAAATGATGCTTTTGATAACTGGTGTTTTTATGTTGCTTTTGGGGGCGCTGTTGATACCAGTCAATTTAGGTCAACTTCCTTTTTCGGGGAGCGCCCAACTGGGGTTGCTGATGATCATTTTTGCTATCCAAATGTTGGCATCAGGCAGTACGCCCATTGGTCCTTTCCCCCGGAACTGGTTGATAATAATATTTGGGCTTTTATTTGCAGCGCTGGGAATTATATCCAGTATCATTCCAGGAATTTTGGTTAAACCGTTGACAATTCTTATCGGGGTATTGAATATTCTCGGTGGTTGTATAACCTTAGTGAAAACACTATTACCTCGGCTAAAAAAACCACAAAAGTCAGGTGGTCAAGTTCCTTCAATTTTACAGAAACTTTTTGTCACTCAGTTAATCATGGGTTTCCTATCGATTCTATTTGGATCATCCATGCTGGTTTCTCATTTCCTTCCAGGACTGATCGTTGGTGTGGTTCTATTTGCCAACGGATGTGTTCTTATGTATTTGATGTTAATTCTTCTGACTCTGGATAAGATGATCAGCCAAAAAGCAGAGATGAGTGATACGTCATCCTGAGCGGAGCTTTCCGGCGTGAGGATCTCATCTGACGCAATACGCGTCATCCTGAGGCTTCGCTTTTCGAAGCCGTGAGGATCTCATTTTTTAATGTATTGTTTTTTATAAATATATAAAGGATGAGATTCTCACGTCACAAAATACGCTCCTCAGAATGACGGAAAGGGTAAATGGGATTGCCACTTCGTCCAATAAAAGAATGGTTGGACTCTTAGTAATGACGGATTTAGAATAGACATAATGAATTAAGCCCCTACCAAAGAATATTTTTATGTAGGGGTGACAATTTATTGCACCCACTTAATGTAGCGGCATGCCATGGCAT
>DPKX01000209.1:0-159 GCA_003542295.1 Candidatus Atribacter hydrocarboniphilus | reverse complement strand
AGAAGGAGGAGGTAAGATGAAAGAAATTTTAAAAGAAGATATAAAAGATTTGATTGTCGATACACCTTTGGGGAAGAAAAAGGTGGATTCGGAAGGTTCGCCGATCTCTGGAGTGAGGATGGAAGTCTCCAAAGCCTATGACGGAGTTCCTGCCTTGTT
>DPKX01000119.1 GCA_003542295.1 Candidatus Atribacter hydrocarboniphilus | reverse complement strand
GGGAATTGCCGGTATGGTGGCTCTGAGTGGTTATGATGGTCTGATATATTCAGTCGGTTGGCTGGTTGGCTGGCCGATTGTGCTTTTTCTCATCGCTGAACCACTCAGAAACCTGGGTAAGTACACCTATGCTGATGTAGTAGCCTATCGATTGAGTAAAAAACCGGTACGAAGTGCCGCTGCAATAGGAAGTATCGTCACTGTGCTTTTTTATCTCCTTGCTCAAATGGTAGGTGCCGGGACCTTAATTAAACTGGTATTTGGTCTTCCTTACGAAGCAGCGATTGTTATAGTAGGCTCAATCATGCTTGCCTATGTGTTGTTTGGTGGAATGCTGGCCACTACCTGGGTTCAAATAATCAAGGCAGCACTTTTACTGGGTGGCGCCACAGTTTTGGCGATATGGACTCTTCATAATTATGGATTCCATTTTGGGAATCTAATTAATGATGCCCAGAATCAATATGGTCTCGATTTTCTTCTCCCGGGGGTTTAGTTAAAAATCCCTTGGATACTATATCTCTAGGACTCGCATTAATGTTTGGTACGGCAGGTCTTCCACATATTCTTATGAGATTTTACACCGTTCCCAATTCGAAAGAAGCCAGAAAATCAGTTTTTTATGCTACTGGTTTCATTGGATTTTTTTATATCCTCACTTCTATTTTAGGATTTGGAGCGGCAGTAATTGTCGGAAAAACCGCTATTCAAGCCATTGATAAAGGCGGGAATATGGCAGCTCTTCTATTGGCTGAGGTGTTGGGAGGGCAAGTTTTTCTTGGCTATTTGGCAGCGGTCGCTTTTGCGACTATTTTAGTGGTGGTTGCTGGTTTGACTTTGGCTGGAGCTTCGGCAGTATCTCACGATCTATATGCTGGAGTTTTTAAGCAGGGTATTAGTAATGAAAAAAAGGAATTGAGAGTGGCAAAAATTTCTACTCTTTTTTTGGGCATTGTCGTTATTGTATTAGGAATCCTCTTTAAAGGTCAAAATATAGCCTTTATGGTGGGATTAGCTTTCGCAATTTCAGCCAGTGCCAATTTTCCAGCGTTACTTATGTCGATTTATTGGAAAAAATTTACCACTCAAGGGGCAGTCGCCAGCATGTTTACTGGATTGAGTTTAGCAATCATGCTTATCGTTTTAAGCCCCACGATCTGGGTGGATATTTTCCATCATGCTCAGGCACTCTTTCCATTAAAAAATCCCGGACTTTTTTCTATGGCCGGTTCTTTTCTTGTAGGTATTATAGTTTCAAAATTTACTCATGATTCACAAGCAGAGGAACAGTTTGCCGAGGAAGTCATTCGCAGCTGTATCGGAGAGACATAATCGTATTATAGCTTCTAAAAATTTAATTGGAACTTTGGGCTTATGGAGAAAGCTAATTTACACGCTTTTTCATGTTCTTTTGGTTGGAGATGATGTTGCAGTGATTGATGTTTAAAGGCCTGATAGGCTGGATAATATTGCGCCATGATATTAATGGCAGCAGTTGGAGATATCTTTTTGGCTATAAAAGTCATAATTTCTTCTGTTCCAGCAAGATTGTCAGGAAGGACCAGGTGCCGGATAAGAAGGCCCCGTTGGGCGATTCCCCGTCGATCAACCTTTAAATCACCCACTTGCCGATGCATTTCTTCTAACGCAGCTTTCATGGCTTCTGGATATCCGTGTATTCTGGATAATTGCAATGCAGTATTTTCATCAGCATATTTGGCATCGGGGAGGTAAATATCAATAATACCATCTAATTTCTTTAAGGTAGCTGTACTTTCATAACCGCCGCAGTTATAAACGATGGGGGCATTAAGTCCGTTACGAACTGCTATCACTAAAGCAGCAAGGATTTGGGGAAGGTAATGGGTAGGAGTAACCAAATTGATATTATGGCAGCCAAGCGCCTGGAGTTCCTCCATGTAACCAGCCAGAGTTTCAATAGAGATTTTTTCACCGTGACTTTGGCTAATAGTCCAATTTTGACAATAGATGCAATGCATCGGACAGTGGTTGAAAAAAATAGTGCCCGAACCTCGATACCCGACCAACAAAGATTCCTCTCCATAATGAGGTCCATAGGAGGCAACTTCCAATTCCATCCCGGCACCACATTGACCAATTTCACCTTTTTTCCGATTCACCCGACAGGCATGAGGACAGAGAGTACAGGATTCGAGATTACCCATTAATTCCTCAGACCTTTGGATAAGGGTTTCAAGGTCAATATTTTCTCCATAAAATGGTCGAAATTCCATGCATTCACCTCGAAATACAGAAAAAAAGGATATGAAACTCCCCTTAAGGGAGAAGGAATTGCATTGTTGTCATCCTGATCGGCGCTTTCCCGCTTGAGGATTTTATCTAATGCTGCAGGGGTCATCCTGAGCTCCCCTTTTTTGAGGGCGTGAGGATTAATCAAAAATTCTTTTCCTTAAAGAAGGGATTAACTTCTTTTAATCCAACAACGCTAAGCCTATTTCTGTCTATGATACAATTAGGAAAACAGCCTGGGATTGGATTAAGATGAGAGGGGAAACCACCGAATCTTTTCAGCTTTTTATACTTTCTTTATGCGCTTTGGCAGTTGAAATGGTTCTCTTTCGATTGTTTGCTTTTTTAGCGGGTTTTCATTTTGTTTCACTTATTATATCATTGGCTTTATTGGGTTATGGTACCTCCGGCGCTCTTTTCCGCTTTTATCCAGTTGCAATGAAATCTTTGATCCCTCTCTATTTTATCATCGGAATGGCAGCCATATTGGCCGGCTTTGTTATATTACCTATTGATGTTTATGAATTCTGGACTTATTCCATTTTTAAAATTAATTTTATTTTACTGATAATTATTACCTCAACCCCCTTTTTTTGCCACGGTCTTTACCAAATCCATCTTTTTGATAAATACCCCGACCATTTCCCTCGATTTTATTCTATGAATCTTCTTGGATCGGCAGCTGGAGTTATAATCGGAATCGTTTTACTTATGTTTTTAAATGAAATTCATAGCTTGGTTTGTATCATGGGCATTGGATGTTTTAGCCTATGGTATCGAAAAAAACTCTTTTTTTTATTGGTATTATTGATTGGTATCCTGTTTTTCTTACCGTTGACTTTAAAAATTTCTGATTATAGCCCTACTCTTCAATTGAGGCTTATTCCTGAAAATCAGCTTTTATCTACCCAACGAAATCCTTCTCAGCATTTAGAAGTTTTTTCAACTCCCTATTTAAGAGCTGCAACTGGTTTAAGCATGCGGTACCGAGATATTCCTCCCTCTTCTTATTCGCTGATTACCGATCATACTCATCAAATCATTTTTCCCAACCAACCAAGCAAGGATTTCATAGACCATACCCTTTTCTCTCTTCCCTTACGAGTTTTTAACCCTGATGAGGTGCTCTGTATTGAATGTGATTGGGGATATGAAATGTTTGCTATGTATTATTCCTGTGTCTCAGGAAGAATCGTTACTTCATCGCCTCTTTATCGGGAATTTCTAAAAAATATCCACCCATCATTTCCTTTTGAAATTGAGGTTGCTTTACCAAGAAAATATCTCAGTCAAACTCAATATCGCTACGATCTAATTTTTCTCCAAATCCCTATTGGCAACGCTGAAATATTCCCCGGTTCATTTTCAATGAAGGAAAATTATCTCTATACCATCGAAGGGATTCAATCCGTTTTTAACCATTTAAACGACGATGGGAAGTTAGTGATATCTTTTTTCCCACAAACTCCGCCCATGGTTCTGTTGAAGCTGCTCGATTTAGTTTCTCAGGTTTGGGGAAATTCAGATTTCCTAAAAAATCGTATGATTATCATAAAAAATTTAGATTTTGTGAGTATGATTGTTTCCAATCAAATAATAGACCAAGTGGTGGTGGAAAAATTTCGCCAGGAGGTTTCATTTTATGGTTTTGACTTCATTTATTATCCCGATATCAACAGAGAAGAAGCCGAAGTCATATTTCAAAATCAAAAATTGAACTACCAGACGGTAATGGACTACTTTCAAAACCCATTAGATACTCTTCAGAAATCTTCCTATCAGGTCGAGGCTTCTCACGACAATAAACCCTACTTTTTCCATTTTTTCCGCTGGAAACAATTAAAGGATACTCTCTATAACCTGGGAAAGCGCTGGCTTCCCTTTGGAGGCGCAGGTTTTTTATTCGTCCTTTTTATTTTCCTGGTTATAACTGGTCTATCTCTTCTCTTCATTCTCATTCCTGGACGGGCTTTATTGGGAAGAAAAAAGCTGCATTTTGCCGGGGGCAAGGAGCTTGAATTAGCGGCAATTATAACTGGCTTGGGTTATATGTTGATCGAGATTCCGGTAATTGTTCAATTAGAGATGATTATTGGATTTCCAATCTATTCTTTTGCTTTGGTCCTCACTGTTTTATTGGTTTTTTCCGGATTGGGAAGTCGCTATGTGGAAAATATTCGGGTTAACCAATTTTTTACGAGGATGATTTTTGTTCATCCCTTGGTAATTTTAGGATTTTTTCTCTTTATAAATTATCTTCGTAGCTGGTTATTGGAATTACCTGGTGTACTAAGCCTATTGGTCATCCTTTTTCCTTTCTCAATAGTCGCTTTTATAGCGGGAATGCCTTTTCCAGTATTATCAAGATTAACTCAACAAAGAAACCCGGATTTTTTCCAGGTGGTTTTTGCCTGGAACGGTTTTATGTCGGTTGTCGCCTCTCTGCTTTCTCATTTTGCTGCTATTGAATACGGAATTCATTTCCCTTATCTCTTGTCTATTCCGCTGTACGGTGGTTTTTGGATAATTGTGCATTTTTTAAATAAACCGCTCCATCCCATCCCATAGACAAATGTGGAAAGATGATCTAATAACTGTTTTATATCAGATTACAAAGAAAATACGGTTTCAGTAATCTGTCATTCTGATGAGGATAATTTACGACATGAGAATCTCTTTTTTTTGANNCTCACGGCTTCGAAAAGCGAAGCCTCAGGATGACGCCAGCAGAGTCAGTAAAGACCCTCAAGCAAGTAAATATTTCTCAGGAAGATATCCTTTTTATCATTAATCACTGTTTAATAATCGTGCCTGTTTTCTATTCTTCTCGTACTTCACGAAGAAGTGGGACGAAAATGACTCCTCCTAAATTTTCCGAAGTTAATTGACCATTTTCTTTGATAAAAAGCCAGAGGGTTTGTAAGCTGTAAGGTGGACCGACTGGTATGACCATTTTCCCTCCTTCTTTGAGTTGCTCAATCAGTGGAGGTGGAACGTGATCAATGGCACAAGTAACGATGATTGAATCAAAAGGGGCTTCTTCTTCCCACCCAAAATATCCATCACCCCAACGGACACTAATTTCAGGATAACCAAGTCGGTTTAGCCTTTCTTGAGCTGTGTCTGCTAAAATTTTGATCACTTCAACACTGAAAACCACACAACCGATTTCAGCTAAAACGGCTGCCTGATATCCAGAGCCGGTTCCAACTTCTAAAACCTTGAGCCCTTTCTTCAATTGCAAGCTTTCGGTCATCAAGGCTACTATATAAGGTTGAGAAATAGTTTGACCATATCCGATTGGGAGTGGCGTGTCGCTATAAGCTGACGAAGTTAAATTTTCTGGTACAAATAAATGGCGGGGCACTTTTAACATAGCATCAAGAAGCTGTGGGTCAACAACCCCTCGTTGTATGATCTGTTTCTCAACCATGAGTTGACGTTCTTGATCATATTGTTCAGCATCAGCAGAAGAAATCAACCCAAAAATTATCCATACAATAAAGATAGTGAACAAAAATTTTTTATTCATCGCAAGCCCCTACCTTGAGGTTTTTTGATTTTTATGAAAAACCAATATCTTTATTATATCGCTTAACGAAGATTAAACACGAATTCTTCATTTCATTAATCTGGTGATTTCCCTACAGTTTTTTGATCCGTACCCCTATTTTAGGATAAGCTCTCATGCCACTTGTGTGGCACCAGATAACAATAAAATTGCTATCTAAATCTGGTCCCAATCTCTTCCTGTCCAATACCGATTTCTGATATTTTATATTTTTATTGAGTCACTTTTGACAAGAAATGATATACTATTCATATAAAATATAATAGAAGATGTTGTTCTTAATCTTCAACCTAATAGGAGATTAAGAAATTATATTTTAAAATGGAGGGGTTTTTATGTTAAAGAAGTTGTTGTTATCCTTATTGGTAGTGCTTCTTTTTGCTTCAATTTCAATAGCTGCTCCAGTTAAGTTAGTGGTTGTTGGTGATGCCGGTCACAATTTAAAGCCTTTTGAATGGTATGCTGATGATATAAAGGAAAAGTTTGATGTTGAATTACAGGTCATTGGCGTTCCCTTCGGAGAATTGTATGAAAAAGAAAAAGTCGAATTAATTGCCGGAACCGGTGCTTATGATATTTTAATCGTATATCCAAGATTTTTAACCGAATTCGCAGCGAATAACTGGTTATATCCCTTTGATGAACTTGCACAAAAATATGATCCGCTTCTCGATGATGTAACGCCCGGATATCGAGACTTCTACTGTAAATATGGTGGAAAACTCTATGCTCTTCCCTTTGACGGAGACATTCTTAATCTTTACTATCGAAAAGACTTGATTGAAAACGAAAAAGAAAAAGCCAATTTTAAAGAAAAATATGGATACGACTTAAAAGTACCTGAAACCTGGGATGAATATCTTGTTGTTGCTGAGTTTTTTAACCGTAAAGCCGGTGATAGCCTTGGCGATCAAGTATTGGATCGAGATTTCTATGGAACAGCTTACTATGGACAGAAGGATAATTTGTTTGCTTGGTGGGGCAATATTTTTGCCGGGTATGGAGGAGTCTATTTTGATGAAGAAACCCTTGAACCAGGGATAAATTCTGAAGCAGCACTAAAAGCTCTTGAAATGAACATAAAAATTCATCAATTTTGCCCACCCGACGTACTCGCTTATGGATACGAAGAATTAAAAGATATTTACTTAAATGGTGATTGCTTCATGGTTGTTCAATGGCCTTGTGTTGGGAAAAAAGGAGCGGATCCGGCTCAATCAAAAATTGTCGGGAAAGTCGGAGTATCACACGTTCCAGGTGTTGAAACTGATGGAGAAATTTTCTTCCGGGCTCTCATGCCTTGTGGAAGAGTTTTGGCCATCGCTAACGATTCAAGGAATCAGGAAGCAGCTTTTAAGGTGATTCATTATCTTTCAACTGTTACCAGTATGGATGATGTATCGACTGCAGAAACCGGGCTCGATCCTTACCGGTATTCTCACTTTGAACATCCAGAAGAATATGATATGTTTGAGAACGTTGAAGATGCCCGCATCTATCTTGAAGGTGTCCAAAAGAATATGGAAAAAGGTTATCCGGAGATGGTTCTCCCCGGAACGGTTGAATATGAAGAAACCCTTGGAGTTGAGCTGATTAAGGCCCTTTCTGGAGAAAAGGATGCTAAGCAAGCTCTCGATGATGCTGCCCAGCAGTGGAAAGAAATAACCGATCGATTAGGTTATGAAAAACAGAAAGAGATGTTCCAAGCACTGGTTAAAGGGTGGAAAGAAGCCGGTCTTTGGTAATTTGCTGAGGATTTGAATTGAATTTGACTACCGGACGCTTAACCCGGTAGTCAAATTTTTTAGAGAGGGGGGTGTTTTCCTTAGTTAAGAAGATAAAACTCATCGGATTCTTTTTTATTCTTCCAACTATTATTCTGCTTTTAGTGATCTCAATTTTTCCTTTGATTTATTCCTTCTGGTTGAGTCTCTGCCAGTGGAACATTGGGACTGGTGGCGAACGGATGTTTATCGGAGTCCGCAATTATCTTAATCTGCTTACCGATGAACGCTTCTGGAATGCCATGAAAAATACTGGTTTAGAGCTTATTTTGGGGGTTGGAGTACAATTTTTAATCGGCTTAGGCATTGCTCTACTCTTAAATCGCACCTTCCGAGGGAAAAATTGGGTTACTACTCTTTACCTTCTTCCCATGATGATCTCACCAGTAGTTGTCGGTTGTATTTGGAGGATTATTTACCATTATCAATATGGCCCTCTCAACTATATTCTTAACCGGGTCAGTATTGCTTCGGTTAATTGGTTGGGCAGCGGATCAGTTTCGATTTTTTCGGTTATTATAGCCGACATATGGGAATGGACTCCCTTTATGATGATTACCTTGCTCGCTGGTCTGCAGGCAATTCCTGATGAACTGTATGAAGCAGCCCGAGTGGACGGTGCGACTCGTTGGCAGACCTTTTCAGCATTGGTGGTTCCTCTGCTCACTCCGGTTATGATTGTGGTCCTTCTGATTCGAATAATGGATGCCTTTAAAATTTTTGATTTGGTTGTTCTGCTGACCATGGGAGGTCCCGGTCAATCCTCAGAAACCGTATCGTTCTTTAATTATTTAACCGGGTTCAAGTACTTTAATATGGGTTATGCATCGGCTATGGCATATTTCCAGCTGCTCATCATCATTATCATCGCCAATATTTTTCTTAAATCTTGGAAGAGGAGGGAAACGATTTGAATCGGATAGAAAGGAGGTTTAACAGCTTCGTTATTTTAGTCATCATTGTTCTTCTTCTGGTATTTTTAAGCCCTTTTATCTGGAATTTTATGACTTCATTCAAGGATAAGGGTGAATATTTTACCTATCCTCCGGTTTTCATTTCTCAAACCATCAACTTTGAACATTACACTCAAGCCTGGAACCTGGGAGCGGGAAAGGGAATACAGGACAGTTTAATCATTGCAGTTTTTACCACTTTAATTGCCTTGGTTCTTGGTTCCCTGACTGCATATGCTTTAGCCCGTTTTAAAATTGGAGGGGAAAACCTGGCATTTTGGATTTTATCTATTCGTATGATGCCCCCAGTCGCATCGATTCTCCCTCTTTTTCTTTTTTTTCGGACGCTGAGATGGCTTGATACCTATCAGGCTTTAATTTTAACCTATTCTCTCTTCAACGTTCCCTTTGCGGTATGGATGATGAAAGGTTTTTTCGAGGAATTGCCTCATGAATTGGAAGAGGCAGCCTTAGTCGATGGCTGTGGTAGGTTGGGAGCTTTCGTTAAAATCGCCCTTCCCTTGGTAACTCCAGGCTTAGTGGCGACCGCTCTCTTTTGCTTTATGTTTTCTTGGAATGAATTCATTTTTGCTTTAATTTTAGGCCGATCCAGGGTAACTCCAATAACGGTGAATATTTCCGGGTTGATTGGAGGCCATGAAATACTCTGGGCAGAAATTTCTGCTGCATCCATTATGGCGAGTATTCCGATTATTATTCTGGCAATTTTACTCCAGCGCTATTTAGTTCGTGGTCTCACCTTAGG
>DPKX01000140.1 GCA_003542295.1 Candidatus Atribacter hydrocarboniphilus | reverse complement strand
CATATCGAGAACCTTAAGAACGCCTTCATTACTTAAAATCGCATCTCGAGTGGCCTGATCTTTGGCAAAGGCCGGAGCCATCAAATAAACAACCTGACCATCAAAATTTTCAGCAATCCGGCGGGCTAATTCAACTGCCATGACGTCTCCTTTTAATTTTCCATAACCCCCCATAATTTGAATCACTCTTAAACCGGGTATTTTTTTAGGAGTGAGATAGTGGATTATTTCAAATATGGTTTTTCCATAAGCCACCCCTAAGGTTGAATAGGGATCTAAGCGATTTCTTAAATAAGAGGCTGCAACTTGAGCCACCCGTTTTAAAAGTAATTTTTCATTTTCTTGAAAGGATAGTGTAATCTTAACTTCCTTTAAAGCAAATTTTTCCTTAAGATGATTTTCATTTTCCAATTCCTTATCTGATGTTTCTATAATTTTAATTTGGACAATACCCTCTTCTTTAGCTTTTTTAAGCACTCTCCAAACTTTTTGACGAGAAAGTCCAACAATTTCTCCTATCTGATCTTGTGTTAAATCTTCGTAGTAATATAATTTAGCCACTTCTCGCATCAGATCCTGATGAAAGGCATCGGACTTCATTTCTTATCCTTTCATTAACTTTCTAACCCCGTTAACGATATCTTCCACTTGAGGTACTAATTGCTTTTCTAAACGAGGATTATAGGGTGGCGGCATTTCAAGACCCCCTAAGCGCGTAACTGGAGAATCAAGGTCATCAAAACATTTCTCTCCAATAAATGCTGCCACCTCAGCACCAAACCCTCCTAATTGAGGGGCTTCATAAACTACCAATGCTCGATGGGTCTTTTGTATTGATTGGGCAATGGCTTCGGTATCCAGTGGACGAAGGGTGCGAAGATCCAAAACCTCTACATCAATCCCTTCTTGAGCCAATTTTTCCGCTGCTTGTAAACTTTTGGGAATGAGATTAGAATAGCCAATAATAGTGAGATCAGCCCCAGTTCTTTTAACATCTGCCTTCCCTAATGGAATTAAATATTCTTCTTCTAAAACCACTCCCTTGGTTTTATATAACAATTTATGCTCTAAAAAAATAACCGGGTTATCATCTCGTATAGCGCTTTTTAAAAGCCCTTTGGCATCAGCGGGATTTGAAGGTAAAACTACTTTTAATCCCGGCACGTGAGCATACCAGGCTTCCTGGCTTTGAGAATGTTGAGCTGCTGCTCCAGTACCCGAACCTATGGGAGCTCTAACCACCATAGGTACTGCCGCTTTTCCACCAAACATAAAACGGATTTTTGCTGCCTGGTTGACCAATTGATCCATACCAATGGCAATAAAATCTGAAAATTGGATTTCGGCGACTGTTCGCATTCCCACCAAAGAAGCCCCGGCGGCAGCACCAATTATGGCTGCTTCCGAAATTGGAGTATCAATGACCCGTTCTGGACCAAACTCTTCATATAAACCAAGGGTTACGGCAAAAGCTCCACCATAAATACCAATATCTTCCCCCATTAAAAAAACCCGAGGATCATTTTTTAGCTCTTCACGCAATGCTTCCCGGATGGCTTCAGAATAAGTAATCACTCGATCAGGCATAAACCATCCTCCTCACTGCTTCTAAATCTGGTTCAGGACTTTGCTCGGCATATTGAACCGACTCCTGGATAAGCTTTTCAACTTCAGCATCGATGTTTCCTAAAATATCTTCTTTAATACCTTCATCGTTGATTAGGTACTGACGAAAAGACTGGATAGGACAACGAGCTTTCCAACTTTTTATCTCTTCTTTAGTCCGATAAACATTTTTATCGCTTTTGGAATGACCTTTCCAGCGATAGGTTTTCGCTTCAATAAGAGTTGGACCTTTCCCTTCCCGAGCTCGTTCAACAGCCAGGTTTATTGCTTCATACACCTCAAGAACTTTATTTCCATTTATGGTCACTCCAGGAATCCCATAAGCTTTGGAACGTTCGGAGATATCATCAATAGCCACAGAATATTTAACCGAAGTTGACATTGCATATTGATTATTTTCACATAAATACACTACTGGAAGTTTGAAAGCAGCTCCCATATTTATCGATTCATGAAAAGTACCAGTGTTTGAGGCTCCGTCTCCGAAAAAACAGATAACAACCTTCCCATTTTTTTGCAGCTTACACCCTAATGCTGCACCGGTAGCAATAGGAATACCACCACCTACCACACCGTTGGCACCTAAATTTCCTTTTTCTACATCGGCAATATGCATCGAACCTCCAACTCCATGGCAATATCCAGTATCTTTAGCCATTAATTCTGCCATCATTCGTTTTACATCTGCTCCCTTTGCAATACAATGCCCATGGCCTCGATGAGTAGAGGTAATAAAATCGTCAGGCTGCAAAGCGGCGCAAGCGCCAACCGCTACCGCTTCTTCGCCAACATAAAGATGGAAAGTCCCAAAAATCTTTCCTTCAATGTACAACAATTCAGCCTGTTCTTCGAATAAACGAATCGTAATCATTTGCCGGTACATATCTAATTTTTTATCAAGAGTAAGCAAACTGGAATTTACCTCCTTTTCTATCCTGAAAATACCATCGAATGAATTTTTTAATCGGTCATCCTGAGCCCTCG
>DPKX01000108.1 GCA_003542295.1 Candidatus Atribacter hydrocarboniphilus | reverse complement strand
AGATGAATACCTTCAATAGGGCTTTCTTGGAAGTAATGGCAGAGGGGGATGCAAGCGGCCGCGTTTTTACATTTCCGATTCCGACCTACAATATTACCAAAAATTTTGATTGGGATAGCGATTCTAGCGAATTATTATGGCAGGTGACTGGCAAATACGGTTTGCCGTATTTCTCAAATTTTATTAATTCTGACATGAATCCAGAAGACGCTCGTTCGATGTGTTGCCGTCTAAGAATTGACAACAGACAAATGGAAAAACGCGGCGGCGGTTTGTTCGGCGCAAATCCATTAACCGGTTCAATCGGAGTGGTAACCATTAATTTGCCTCGTATCGGATACAGCGCTAAAAACAAGACAGAATTTCTTTGTAAGCTTAAAGAATTGATGATTATAGCAAAGGATAGTCTAGAGATAAAAAGAAAAGTGCTGGAAAAATTTACAGAAGGCAATTTGTATCCATATACCGAATTTTATCTGAGAAACATAAAGGCCCACTATGGTAGTTATTGGAAAAATCATTTTTCTACTATCGGCATTGTTGGAGCGAATGAAGCGGTGCAAAATTTGTACGGAAAAACCATTGCCTTACCAGAAGGCAAAAATTTTGCAAAAGAAGTTCTCGAATTTATGAGAAAGTTGCTTGTTTCCTTTCAAGCAGAAACTGGAAATTATTACAACCTGGAAGCGACTCCAGCGGAGGGGGCTTCATTCCGATTGGCTTTACTTGATCAAAAAAAATGCGAAAATGCTATTTTTGCCAATGGTAGAGGCAAAGATATAAAGAGTCCTTTTTATACCAATTCGACGCACTTGCCAGTTAATTTTACCGATGACATTTTTGAGGCGCTGGAATTACAAGATGATCTGCAAACAAAATACACCGGTGGCACGGTGTTACATTTTTTTCTCGGCGAAAGAATTGAAGACGGCGCAAGTGTAAAAAGTTTAGTAAAAAAAATCTGCGAGAACTACCGATTGCCTTATTTCACTCTAACCCCGACATTCAGCATTTGTCCGAATCATGGATATATTTCTGGAGAGGTTCCATTGTGTGGCAAATGCGAAAGTTCGTGTGAGATATATTCGAGAATTGTTGGCTATCTGCGTCCAATAAATCAATGGAACGACGGCAAAAGAGCGGAATTTGATATACGAAAAACTTATAAAACCGAGAGATAAATATGATTATCGGAAGACTTCAAAAATTTTCTCTCATTGATTATCCAGGCAAAACATGCGCCATTATTTTCACTCGCGACTGTAATTTTCGTTGCCGATATTGCCACAACCCGGAACTTGTTATTCCGGAAAAATACGCGCCGAAAATTCCGCTTCCGGAAGTATATAATTTTCTTGAAAGCAGACGCGGAAAACTTGATGCTGTTAGTATTACCGGCGGTGAGCCGACTCAACACACAGATTTGATCGAAATGTTAGAAATGATAAAGAATATGGGTTTTTTAGTAAAATTGGACAGCAACGGCAGCCGACCCGAAGTTCTTGAAAACATTATCAGTAAAAAGTCAGTTGATTATCTTGCCATGGATGTAAAAGCGCCGCTTGAAGATTATTCCAAAATCATGGGTTGGTCGGTACCGGCTGAAAAACTAAAAAGAAGTATAGAGCTAATAAAAAATTCCGACATTGATCATGAGTTTCGGACTACTGTTGTAAAACGTCTCACAAGCAAAGACGATTTGCGGGAAATTGCGCAAGCTGTAAAAGGTGCGCAAAATTACTTCTTACAGAAATTTACCCCCACAAAATTAATCGATCCGGATCTTATTAAAGATATATCCTACAGTGACGACGAACTTAAAGAGTTGGCTCAAGAATTTAGGGTTTATGTCAAGCATTGCAATATCAGGTAAGACCACAATTATAATAGCATCGTTAGAGCAAGTTTGAAAAGAATATTACAAAATATTTTTTATAAAAAACAAATGAAGATAAAAATATGGCTTGTTTTTTAGCGCCAACGGCAGCAGCAATAATAACAACAAGTATTAGGAAAAAGGTTTCTCCAAAATATCATTTAGAGTGGTTAAATGCAATGTTTTGGGGTGGTGTTATCATGCTAGCAGTTGAACACGTCACTCATGGGGAGGTTGTATTCTATCCACCATTTCTGACGGCAATGCAAAATCCCGCCGATATCCCTGTTATGTTGCAGGAGATAGCAACAATCGGTGGAGCAATGACTATCACGATTATTGCAGTATGGGCGATAATAGTTTTAGTCGCAAACAAAGCGACAAAGATACACGAAAAGAAAATTCAAATTGTAACAACATAAATTTATGTGGTTAATTACAACGCTTTTTGCTGCACTTACGGCAACTTTGTTATTATTTCTTTTTAAGAATAAATATAAATTAGGATTTTTATGTTTAATGTTGTGGGGTGCAACAATAATGATATTGGTTGATCATCTATTAGGATACGAAGGTGGTAAATTTTTGGAGATAGAAACAGACGGCATGATCAAAAACGGAATCCTATTAGGCATCATGATGTTGATCCCCGTGTTCTTTATATGGTTTATTGCGCTTTTTATTTCAAAACTTCAAAGACGCTCAGGGAAATAAGCTAGACGAAAAAATGAAAGCATTACTGACAAAACAACCTCGGTGTTGCTGATAGATAAGATATTGCCAAAAAGATAGCTAAAAAGAGAGAGTGTTGAAAAACAAGTTTTTTATTGAAAATAACTGCTTTTCCCTGCCAGATATGGTGGTTTTTAACAAAAAACCTTTAAAAACGATTTAGAAATCCGACTTTTTCAACACCCTCAATTTAGATAGTTCTTGATTTTAATATCGAATAGAAACTGATACGGGATATAAATTGTGAGGTTTATTTTATGAATATTTTCATAGATACCAATATCTTTCTATCATTTTTTCATTATTCTAGTGAAGATCTTGGACAGTTAAAGAAATTAATTGCTCTAATAAGAGGAGGAAGGGTAAGATTACTAATAACTAAACAGATAATTGATGAATTCAAAAGAAATCGTCAAAAAAAAATTAATGATGTTATAAAACGACTGATAGACATGAAGGTCCAAGTCTCACTTCCGCAAATGGCGAAACAGTATGAAGAATACAATGCAATTCAAGAATCACAAAGAACATGCAATGAGAATAGATCGAAACTGATCGATAAATTGATCAGTGATGCAAAGGGAAATAATTTGGAAGCAGATTCAATAATTCAAGAATTGTTTAGCGAGGCCGAAAAATTACCTTTAACAGATGAAAATGTTGCAAAATCAAGATTAAGAATAGAATTAGGAAATCCGCCTGGTAAAGCCGGATCTCTTGGTGATGCGATAAATTGGGAAATACTCTTAGATTCTATTAAAGAGGGTGATGATTTGTACATCGTAACAGAGGATACGGACTTTGCATCACCTTTAGACGCATCTTTGTTTAATCCTTATTTAGATGAAGAGTGGAAAGAGTTAAAGAAGTCCGAGGTAATTTTTTATAAAAAATTATCACTTTTCTTTAATGACCATTTTTCTGAAATTGAATTAACCACAGAACTCGAAAAAGAACAACTGATCGCGGAATTATTTAATTCAAATAGTTTCTCAATGACACATTCTATTATTGCAAAGTTAAGAAAAATTCCTAATTTCTCTAAAAAACAATTAAATGACATCGTTATAGCTGCAATATCAAATGACCAGATTTATTGGATTGCGATAGATCCAGAAATTCACTCCTTTCTAGAATCAATCCTAAAAGGACGTGAAGACGAAATTGATCCAGAATTTTTACCAAAAATCCTTTATGTAATTAATAAGATAAAAGCATATGGTGAAATACCTGAAGATTTATGATTTCTTAACTTAATTGGATTTTGACATTGCTCTGATTATCTTTGCATAGTTCTGAATCAAAGCAAATATAAGAATATCTATATAAATAGTATAGAAATAAAGAGATTATTAAAGTTAGTACCACGGCAACAATGTTTCCTTGTTTAAAGCACTTCTTTGCTTTTTTAACAAATTCCTCCTGCATAATTCCCAAAATAGCAAAATTAAAGTTGTCAGTCAATACCCCTTGACAGGAAGTATTTCAATATGCTTAGATGAATATACTTGTCCATAACAAGTACCAAGTATGACCCAGAACAACCCAAAGCTGCCAATCAACAAAGACCTAATTAAATTTCTGGTTCCCAAGCCACTCAAAGATTCTTTGCTAATAATTGCCCTTGAACGCAATATCTCGTTATCCGCCTTGTTGAGGATTATTTCATCAGAATATATCAAACATAACCAACCAACATGATCATTTCCATCACCAACCAAAAAGGAGGGGTGGGAAAAAGCACCACCGCCATTAACCTATCCGCCGGATTAGCTATCGAAGGCTACAAAGTTCTACTGATTGATCTGGATCCACAAGCCAATGTCACCAAAGTTTTTATTAACGCTGAAGATGAAATTCCTTTGCAGCGATCCATCTACAATGCTTTACTGAATTTCTATCCTTTAGAAAATATCATCCAGGAAACGCAGACAAAAAATCTCTGCCTGGTGCCATCCCATATCCGTTTATCCGGCACCGATCTGGAACTCAGCCAAGCCATGGACAACCGCAGCGAGCGCTTGAAACGAGCGCTTGAACCGATCGTTCAACAGTATGACTACATCATCATTGATACACCACCTTCTTTGGGATTGCTGACGATCAACGCCTTAACTGCCAGCGAAAAGCTAATCATCCCGGTATCCACTGGATTCTTCGCGCTAACCGGATTGGTACAGCTTCGAGAAACCATCCAAATGGTAAAACAAACGCAATTAAACCCAAGTTTAAATATCCTGGGAGTGGTATGTACCTTTTTGGAACGCACCAATGTCTCGAAGGATGTAGAGAAGCAGCTGCGGGATTATTTCGGCCATCAAGTATTTAATACCACGATTCCTAAAAATATTAGTTTGGAAGAAGCCCATTCCAATCACACGCATATCTTTGCCTATGCCCCCAAAAGCCAGGGCGCGCAAGCGTATAAAGCGTTGGTAAAGGAGGTGCTTGAGCGATGAAACCCTCTGGATTAGCGGATAGCCCACTCTTCACTAGACCTAAGAAAAAAGAACAGGAACAACCGCGCCACCACGCCACCATAGTAGCAAGCGACCAAGACACCATGGTTACCACTATCCAAACCAACCTCATGGAAATCGGCAAGGAAGCAGCCACCTATCGTCTGACGCTGAACGAGAAAAAGAAGATCGCCGAGATCGTTTACTCATTGAAAATGAAGAACATCCGTATCACGGAAAATGCGATCATGCGCATCGCACTCAACGCTCTTTTATACGATTACGAAAAGGACAAGTCCAAAAGCATTCTCAAAAACTATATTCAGCATAGAACACCCAATGCTAAAGAATATTGAACTAGTATTATCTGTATAGCGATAATACCTTAACTATGGTATTATCTACTTATGATCGG
>DPKX01000254.1 GCA_003542295.1 Candidatus Atribacter hydrocarboniphilus | reverse complement strand
TTTTTGTAAATCAATAATGTAAATATTATTTCTTTCGGTAAAAATATAGGGTTTCATTTTTGGATTCCAACGGCGAGTTTGATGACCAAAATGAACCCCAGCTTCCAATAATTGCTTCATGGTAACGATCATAAATAATTCTCCTTCCGGTTTTTTCCTCTGCCGAACCAATGGTTAATCTCCTTTGGGGAGATCACCGGAATAGGTATCCGACATGAGAATTTATTCTTATGCTATGCATAAATCGGGCACAGTATATCATGAAAGGGAAAAATATTTCAACCATAATTCCTATTTATCTATAAATGGAGCTACAAAATATAACGGGTGACATCCTCATCTTGTAAAACATTTTTCAATCGCTCTTGAATATAAGCTTGATCAATAACCATTTCTTTTGGTTTTAAATTCGGTGCCTTAAAAGAAATATCTTGGAGAACTCGCTCAACTACAGTGTGTAAACGACGGGCACCGATATTCTCCATTTTTTGGTTTAGAACAGAGGATATATGAGCTATTTCACGAAGACCATCATCAGTAAACTGCAACCCAATGCCTTCAGTAGATAGCAGGGCAGTATACTGCTTCACTAGAGAATTATAGGGCTCGACAACGATTCGATATAGATCTTCCTCGCTCAGCGCTGAAAGCTCAACCCGTATTGGAAACCGCCCCTGTAATTCAGGAAGCAAATCTGATGGTTTAGTATGGGAAAAGGCACCAGCCGCAATAAAAAGAATATGGTTGGTACGAATTGCCCCATGTTTGGTCACCACTGTCGAGCCTTCTACAATCGGTAAAAGGTCACGCTGCACTCCTCCCCGGGAAACATCGGGGCCATGAGTGTCCCTCCCCCCTGGTGAGGCGATTTTGTCAATCTCATCGATAAAGACAATCCCACTTTCCTCTACCCGTCGGATGGCTTCACTTTTTACATCATCCATATCCAGCAACTTTTGAGCTTCTTGATTGAAAAGAATTTCCCGGGCATCTTTGACTTTTACTCGTTTTTTCTTTTTTCGGGAGGGAAACATTCCTCCAAAAAGACCGGAAAAGTCAATGCCCATATTATCCAAGCCTCCAACATTCACAACCTCTATCGGCATTGAACTCTCTTCAATCTCAATTTCGATTTCTCGATCTTCCAATTCACCTTGGCGCAATTTCTCCCGTATCTTTTCTCGAGTACGCTCAGCCGAGGAAGAAGGTGTCGGCCATACCACATCAACCCGAGGACTACTTTCTGAAGAAGAAGCCTCATCAAGGTCTTCCGGGGTTATTTTTCTATTCAAAAGAAGGTCCAGCAAGCGTTCTTCGACGATCCATCTGGTTTTCCCTTCTTGTGCGCTTATCTTTTCACTTTTTACCATCCGTAGTGATAATTCTGCGAGATCCCGAATAATTGATTCAACATCTCTTCCCACATAACCAACCTCGGTGAATTTGGTTGCTTCAACCTTCATAAAAGGTGCACCAGTCAGTTTTGCAATTCGACGGGCAATTTCAGTTTTACCTACTCCAGTTGGACCGATCATAATGATATTTTTGGGGGTAATCTCTTCGGCCAAATCTTGAGGAAGCAACCTTCGTCGAATCCGGTTACGAAGGGCAATTGCAACCGATTTTTTAGCGTCTTCTTGGCCTATAATATATTTATCTAATTCTCGGACAATTTCTTCCGGGGTTAAAAAATCATCAATGTGTTCCATATCAATCTCTTCCTTTCTTTTGAAACATCTTTCCCCCCTGTTTTATCCCAAAGCTTCCAAGTGAATCTGATCGTTGGTATAAATGCAGATTTCTGCAGCTATTTCCAAGGACCGACGAGCGATCGCTTCTGCATCCATATCAGTATTCCGATATAATGCTTTGGCGGCAGACAAAGCATAATTGCCTCCCGAACCAATAGCTGCCAATGATTCGTCCGGTTCGATTACATCTCCTTTTCCGGAAATAATTAATACATGCTCTAAATCCATGACTAGTAATAAAGCTTCAAGATGCCTGAGAACTTTATCAGTCCTCCACATTTTAGTCAACTCAATGGCAGCCCGAGAAAGATTTCCACTATAAGAATTCAGTTTTTCCTCAAAACGATCCAGCAGAGTAAGACAATCAGCACCGGCTCCGGCAAAGCCAGCTAAAACTTTCCCTTGATAAAGAGTTCGTATTTTTTTAGCTCCACTCTTTAACACCGATTCATTCATGGTTACCTGTCCGTCACAAGCCATTGCTGCTTTTCCATTTCGTAAAACACCAAGAACTGTTGTTGATATAATCTTCATTTAATCCTCCTTTTTATGGGATCGGGGGTGAGCGTTTTCATAAACCTTTTTCATCTTGTCCCAATTTAAATGGGTGTAAATCTGGGTAGTAGAAAGACTGGAGTGTCCCAGTGCTTCCTGAACAATCCTCATTTCAGCTCCTCCTGAAAGAAAATGGCTGGCAAAGCTGTGACGAAAGGTATGGGGAGAAGCTTTTTTTACCATGCCAATCTCTGATAAGATTTTATTTAAAATGACCCGTACTCCACGGGTCGTTAAGGGTTGTTGGAGATAATTTAAAAAAAGTTCTTGAACCGGTTTTTCCGGATGACGAAAAGCTAAATAGTCTCGAACGGCCTGAAGGGCTTTTTCGTTAAAGGGAACAATTCTCTCTTTTCCGCCTTTTCCTCGAACTTTCAGGATTTTTTGATGAAAATTCAAATCGATGGTTTTAAGTCCAACAACTTCCCCAACCCGCAACCCTGAAGAATAAAGAATTTCAAAGAGAGCCCGATTGCGAGCCTGAAGAAAATCTGGTTTTTTCCGAAAACGGTCTTCCAAATAGTCTAAAAATCGATTGATTTCCGGTTGAGAAAAAAAGGTAGGAAGGCTTTTTTCCTCTCTTAAACCTCCGATACCATCACATGGATTTTTTTGAATTTTCCCTTTTTTTCGCAAATAACGATAAAAGGTTTTTAAAGCCGATAAGCGGTTCAACTGAGATACTCTCATTAAATGGGAAACCGTTTTAAGGAAAGCCATAAACCCGGCTATGTCTGAGGCATCAACTTCGGTTAGACTTCTTTGGTTGGTCTTCGTTAAAAAATTATTGAATTGATGAATAACACGCAGATAATTCTCAACGGTATGAGGAGAGTAATGCCGCTCGAATTCTAAATATTCACCAAACTCATTCATCAATTGATTATTTATTTTTAAGTTCGATGCGGAGGGGCACACCTTCCCAGTCACCTTCCTGACGAATGATTTTTTCAATACTATGAATGCTTCTCTCCAGTTCTCGATCATTTCCTTTAAAATTGGTTAAAAATGAAAAACGAGGGGGAGCATTGAGCTCTTGATATCCATAATAGGTACGGAGGAGTCTTCCTTTCCCCATGCTGATATTTAAATCGTTAATCTTTTCCTTGATTTCTCGATTGATAAAGCTAGTTCTAAGCCGTTGATAATAACGGCTGGCAATAGCTGCAAACTGGGCTAAAAAATGGGGCTTTAGGTTTTGGTCGGTCGCCGACCCAACCAAAACCGAAGCAAAGTCTAATAAATTTAATTCGCTCCAAATCCACCTTTTGGTTTCCTCAACCTTTTTTCGAGTCAATCGCTCAGGAATTAAATCCATCTTATTCAGGAAAATAAGACAACACTTTTTTTGTTGATAAATTTCATTGGCAATGTGCCTATCCTGCTGGCTAATTCCCTCTAAAACATCAAGGACTAATACGCACAAATTGGTTTCAGCAATTTTTTCCATGGTCCGTACTGTGGCATAAAAGGCGATATCCTCTTTGATACGTGATTTACGAGCCAAACCGGCTGTATCCACCAGTTGATATCGTCCGTATCCTCCGCTAATCAGAGATGATTCCAAGGGATCTCGAGTCGTTCCTGGAATAGTGCTCACTATAGATCGGTCACTTTCCAACAACATATTAAATAAGGTTGATTTTCCAACGTTCGGCTTACCAACAATAGCAATACGAAAATCATGATGCTCTAATTGTTGAGCATCATCCGATTCAGTACTCCTTTTCAAACGGTTGAAAAGGATAGATTTTAATTGAGGAATTCCATCTCCATGTACTGCCGATATCTGCACGACGTCATCAAATCCTAAAGTATAGAAATCCGATAGTAAGCCTAAATGGGTCATCCCTTCTCTTTTGTTGACGACTGGAATAATAGCATCCTGCACTCGACGTAAACGACTTATTAATTCATGATCAACGCTGGTCATTTCTTCTTTTCCATCAAGAACCAACAAAATACAGTCAGCTTTCTTGATGGCTTCCCACACTTTTTTTTCCGATTCGGTTTGCAGAGGATCATCCGGCGAAACAGCCAATTCAATGCCAGCGGTATCGACTAATCGAATCTGAACCCCTTCTATTTCAATGATATTTTCAATAATATCTCTGGTTACGCCTGGAGTTGAATCAACAATGGTAATCCTTCGTCCCGAAAGACGGTTGAAGAGTGTTGACTTTCCGACATTGGTCTTTCCTGCAATAACAACTAATGGTATTTCTCTATTCATATATTTTCCTTAATGAATTTTTTTTATCAACTCTTTTACTGCACAGCCGGGAGTTGATGCTCCGCTGACAATCAATATCGTTTGGTTCGGTTGGAACCAGGACTTTTCCACTTCATTGGGATCTTCAATCCAGATGGTTCGTGGAGCCTGGTCCTTCGCTATTAAATAAAGACACCGGGTATTGGAACTATGCTTCCCTCCTAAAATGATAACTATATCTATTTTTCCGGTTTGGAGATGAGAATTTAATTCATTTTGCCGATATTCGGTCTCCGGACAAAGAGTATTATAAATTAAACATCGATTGGTTCGGTTTTTTTTCTTTAGCAATCGACAAAAATCCAGATATTGTTGCTGAGGATAAGTGGTCTGTTCGATAACTGCCAATGGTTGATTTTCTGGTAAGGCATTGAGCTTTTTTCCCCAATCAGTTGAATCCTTTCCTAATACCAATGGTTTACTGTTTAGTTCGCTAATTAAGGCTTTAATTTCGGCGTGGTTGGGATCACCGAGGATAATCATGGTATAACCTTTCTCTCCTAATTCACTGGCCAACGACTGAACTTTTCGAACTCGAGGACAGGTGGTATCAACTATGGTAATTCCTTTCTCCAAAAGCTTTTTCCGGGTTTTCCGCTCCAAACCGTGGGAACGGGTAACCACGGTTGTCTTATCTGGTATCCGCTCCACTTCATCTTCCAATCGGACTCCCTTTTCGACTAACATCTTGACCGCTTGATGATTATGAACTAATTCTCCGAGAAGGTAAACCGGCTTGGGGTTTTTATCAAAAGCCTCTATTGCCATGGTATAGGCTCTTTTTACTCCTGGACAGAAACCAATATGCTTCGCAACCAGAATTTTCATATCATTCATCATCTACCGCTTTTTGGTAGAGAAAGTTCACCACTTCTTCAATGCTCATATCAGAAGTATCAACCATCAGGGCATCATCAGCTGGCCGCAAAGGAGCTTCGCTTCGAGTCGAATCGATTGTATCCCGTTCTATAACATTTCCGAGAACTTCCGAATAAGAAATATCAATCCCCTTTTCTTTTAATTCTTTCCACCGTCTTTGGGCTCGAATTTCTGGTCGTGCAGTCAAAAATATTTTTAAATCAGCGTCAGGAAGAACTACCGTTCCAATATCTCGTCCCTCAGTAACCGAAGAAGTTGATTGAGCTAAATCCCTCTGTTTTTTCTTTAAAAAAAGACGCACGGCAACAATTTTTGCCACCGGTGAAACATGCTGGTTTACCTCGGTTTGTCGAATTTCTTCATCACACCGCTTTCCATTGAGAAAAATGACCGAAGCACCATCAATAACTTGAAAATGGAGGTCGATAGTCTCTAATGCTTGTCTAAGAGCTCCTGAATCTCCATAGTCTATACCCTGCTTTATCAAATAATAGGTAATCGCTCGATACATAGCGCCGGTATCTATATATAAATAAGATAATTTTTTAGCCAACAAATGAGCTACGGTGCTTTTTCCTGCTCCGGCAGGTCCATCTATAGCAATCAGACTTTTCATGCTTCCTCCTGTTCATTAGGGTTCATAAGCGAAGTATCGGGAAAAATCTGAAAGTCCCCGTATCCAATTTTTTGAAGGTCCTGAAAGAAATTCGGGTAACTGATTGATATACATTCGATATCTTCAACTTCCACTGGAGTGTCAGCAATTAATCCAGCTATCACCATACTCATGGCTATCCGGTGATCACCATAACTTTTTACCTTGCCGCCTTTCAATCGGACTGGACCGGAAATAGCCAAACCGTCTTTGGTTTCATCAACCAGTGCTCCTAAACTGATTAAATTTTCACTGATGGCATGCAAACGGTCGCTTTCCTTTACTCGCAATTCACCGGCTCCTCTGATTATTGAACGACCATGAGCCTGGGTCGCAAGTACCGATAATATGGGTATCTCGTCGATGAGCGATGGAATCTCTTCCTGATCAATCTCAAAATGATTTAATATTGAGTGTTCTACAGCAATATTGCCTTGTCGCTCTCCCCACTCTTCTCTTGTATTAAAGGTTTTGATTATGGCTCCCATTCTTTGCAAACAATCCAACATTCCTGTTCGGGTTGGGTTCAAACCCAGGTTTTGAATTATAATATAAGATCCTGATATCAACAGGGCGGCAGCTATTAAAAACGCCGCTGAGGATACGTCTCCAGGGAGATTAAAAGACCGAGCTTTCAATTCTTTTCCCGGGTAAACTTGAATCACTTCTTCCTGCTTTCGGATATCGCTTCCAACCGCCTTAAGCATATTTTCAGTATGATTTCGCGAAAGGATTGGTTCCTTTATAAAGGAAGGATTATCTCCCCATAATGCAGCAAAAAGCAAACAAGATTTAACCTGAGCACTGGGAATTTCGAGAGTATGATGAAAAGCTTGTAATGGTTTTTTGCCGATGATATAGAGAGGTGCATATTGATCTCGGTCTCGACCACCAATAACCACGCCAGTTTTTCTTAATGGATCAATAATGCGTTTCATGGGGCGCCGTCGTATACTCTGATCTCCAGTTAAAATTGATAATCCTTGAATTCCAGCGATAATACCGGTAATCAACCGTAAGGTTGTTCCTGAATTTCCCACGTCAAGGACATCCGATGGCTCAGACAAACTTTCTTTTCCAGAACTGCTTATCCTAACCATGCCCTGGTTAGGAAGGGCTTGCACTTTCACACCTAAAAGTTCCAAACAATGTAACGTTGACCAGGTATCTTGGCAAAAGGAAAAATTCTGAATGATAGTCTCTCCTGAAGATAAGGCCCCAATCATCGCTGCTCGGTGACTCAACGATTTATCTGGAGGACAAAAGATATTTCCTTTCAATTTTTTTGAAGCTGGTACTATACGAACCTTACCCATTATTTTCTCCCTTTAAATCCAACCGTAGTTTTTGAGCCTCCCCCAAATACACATGACGAATGGCATCTTGGCTGGTACTCGGGCAGAATGCGATCATCATCAAACGAATACAACGCTTAATAGTACCCTCTATGGGAATCTCTTGCGCACACATCAAAGGAAGAAAACGATATTTTTCAATTTGTCGAATTGCACGGGCGGGAAAAGCCGATTTTAAATCATGAGTGACGGTTATGAAAACCGCCGTAATATCGTCAGGCTCTAAATGGTTTTTTTTCATCATGGTTTCAAACAAAAGCAAGGTGGCCTGAGCAATTTCATCCGAATTATCTCTATCAACTGTAATAGCTCCCCTAATCCCTCGCATAGGATTTTTCTGGTATTCCATTAATATTCAATCCCCTTTCGAGCCGGTATTCCTTGTTGATAGGGATGTTTAATCAGAACCATGTTGGTTACCAAATCAGCATAATCAAGGAGCTGGGGTATTACCTTCCTGCCGGTTATTATAACCTCGATCTTCTGTTTTCGAGTATTCAATTCTTGAAAAAAATCATCCCAACTGAGCATTTGGTAGGTAAAAGCGTAAAGAAATTCGTCCATTATTAATAAATCATAATCCTCGGTGTGTAAGGCTCTTTTGGCCATTTCCCAACCCATCAAGAATTCTTGATAATCCTCATCCTGCCACTGCCTGTTTAAAATAAATTTCCCCGATCCAAATTGATATAAAGTTATTCTCGGTAGGTATTGGAGCGAAATGAGCTCACCGGTTAAGTTCTTTTTAAAAAATTGGAGAAAAAGAACTTTTAAGCCCTGACCAGTAGCCCTGACCGCCAGGCCAAGAGCTGCAGTGGTTTTCCCTTTTCCATCCCCATAATATACTTGAATGAATCCTCTATTGGTTGACATCGGTCGAAACACCACCTCTCTCAAAAAGAAGTTTAATCTCATCCTTCAAGAGATAACGCCATTCTCCGGGCAATAAATTCTCATCCAGGGTTATCGGCCCCATTTTGGTCCGTATTAACCGCAAAACTGGATGACCAATACCTTCAAAAAGAATCCGTATTTCGTGCTTTTTCCCTTCATTTAAAACGACTTCAGCAATCGTAAATCCCTTCTGATGTTCAATGAACTTTGTTGAATGAGCTTGATACCATCTCCCGTTCTTGACGATTCCATCGGTAAGCACAGTCATCTCCTGGCAGGTTAAGAAGCCTGAAGCGTAAACTCGATAGGTTTTCAATACTTCATAGCGGGGGTGGGTTAAAAGATTAGTGATTCGCCCATCATTGGTAAAAAGGAGCAATCCCTCGCTATCACAATCCAAACGACCAATCGGAAATATTCTATCCTTGATATCAGCAACATATTTCATAACCGTTTCCCTTCCCTGGGGATCTCGGACTGTTGTCAATGTTCCTCGAGGTTTGTATAGTTGAAGATAGATCAGACGAGCTCCCGACTGAACTGGTGATCCATCAAAAGCGACTACATCAGCTGGTTCGACTTGATAGGCTGGTTGGTTTTGGATTTCGTCGTTGACGGTTACCCTCCCCTCTTGTATAAAACGATCACAGGCTCGTCGAGAACCAATTCCAGCCTGAGCTAAATATTTATTCAATCTCATGGGTTAACTCCTGACCGGCAATGATTTGTTGAATACGCTGCAGGGCTTCCTGGTCTTCTAAACCAAATATCTCAAAAAATTTCTCGGTAAGTCGGTAAAGAAAAGGTTTTCCTGGCCGGTCAACCTGACCAGCTATAACGATTAAACCCCTTTCTAATAGAACACTGATTGCAGCTCCGGAATCTACTCCTCGTTTGATATCGATTTGAGTTTTGGTAACCGGTTGTTCAAGGGAAACGATAGCCAGAACCTCCAAAGCAGCACGGGATATCCCTTTTTTAACCGTAACCTGGGCATAATCCTTCAAATGGCTTCCATACTCCGGCCGAACCGCCATTTGCCACTGCCCGGCTACTCGGCGTAAAAATATGGCACTCTGCCGTAACCGGTAGTCCTCTGCTAAATTCAAAATTTCTTTTTCAACTCTTTCTCGGTCGGCTTGAGTCACTCTCATCAACTCCTCAACCGGAACCGGTTGAGGAGAGGAAAAAAGAAAAGCTTCGATCAATCCTTTTAACAAAATATCATTACTCATTTTTTATTAGGTACACCAATCCATCTTCTTCTTTCATTTTAAGGAGGTCTCGAAAAACCATATCCAGCAATACCAAAAAGGTTGCAATAACGATTCGAAGCTCCTGCCTATTCTGAAACAGAGCGTCCATTCTGAACCATTGGCCGGTATGTTGGTCAAAAAAACCATTGATATAATCTCTCTGCTCTTCAATCAGATTTTCAAAGTGATCATCTATTTCAATTCGTGGCTGATTTGTTTCAGCATTCAAAAACTTACGATATAGGCCCAATAAGCTGTCCAGTGACATCTTTTCCAGATCAAGAACTTCACGGGTCTGAATTTTCTTCCAGCGCTCGGGAGGAACTTTTAAAATGTTTTCTTCCTGTTGCTTCAGCTCGGCAAGAACCTGAGAAAACAATTCAAAGATCTTCTTCTCAATTGGTTGATTTTCTTCTTCCGGGATTGCTTCTTCCTCAATCTGGAGAATTTCGTTCAACTGTTTTTCAACTAACTCAATCTCTTCTTGGAGCAGGTTTACCCTCTCCCAAAGAGCGTTGGCTTTTTCAATTCGATCTTTCCAGTCGGCATCCATAATCTATCTATCGGGGTATTTGATAAGCAATATGCATTGCTTCTCGAACCTTTTGCATGGTTTCACGAGCAAGAGTCTGAGCTTTCCGACTCCCTTCTACTAATATATCTTTGACTAAATGGTCTTTCCCTTGATATCGTTCCCGGAAAGGTGTAATCTCTTCCAGATAATCAACCATATATCCCAATAGCTCTTTTTTGCAATCAACGCATCCCAAATCCCCAGTTCGGCAGTCTTCTTCAATCGGTTCGATTCGAGGATTCCCAACGATGTTATGAAATGAAAATACATTGCATCTTTCCGGATGCCCCGGATCACGTTTCCGAACTTTCTCTGGATCGGTAAACATTGAAAGAACCTTGGCTCGTAACTCTTCTTTGGTATCAGATAGACCAATAGCGTTATTTAAACTCTTACTCATCTTTTTCCCATCAATTCCCAAGATTCGTGGAGTTTCGGTAAGAAGCGGTTGGGGTTCCTTGAACACTTCTTGTTGATAGAGATAATGAAAACGGCGTACCATTTCTCGAGCAATCTCAATATGAGGAACTTGATCTTCTCCAACCGGCACCTTAATCCCTTGATAAATAATGATGTCGGCAGCCATTAAAACCGGATAGCCAAGATGCCCATAACCAACTGCTTCTTTCAAACCCATGTCTTGAAGTTGTTGCTTTAAAACCGGATTTCGTTCCAGCCACCCCAAAGGAGTGACCATGGAAAGAAGAAGATGAAGTTCGGCATGTTCCGGAACCAACGATTGAATCATAGGAATGCACACTTCAGGATCAATACCCACACTAAACCAATCAACAGCCATATCAATGATATTTCGCTCTATATCCTCAGTATGTTCAAAAGAGGTGGTCAAAGCATGCCAATCGACAATACCAAAAATACAGTCATATTCTTTTTGGAGCTGCAACCAATTTTTTAACGCTCCTAAATAATGACCGATATGCATTTTACCGGTTGGTCTCATTCCACTAAAAATCCTATCTTTGTTCCCCACGTTTTTTCACCCTTTCCCAATATTGCCTAATCAATTGTTCTTCTTCTAAACGGTTCATTGCGTGTCCATCAATTTTTGCCAATTTTAGCTCATCCAGCATTGTAGCATAGTGAGGACCAGCTTTAATGCCCATTTCCTTTAAATCTGAACCTTTTAAGATGGTTTTGATGTCTATCCATTCTTTGAAATAATTGTTGATT
>DPKX01000087.1 GCA_003542295.1 Candidatus Atribacter hydrocarboniphilus | reverse complement strand
CAGTGGCAGCACCAACAATTGCTACTTCAGACAAGGGAGTGTTCCGGACGCGCTCGTTTCCAAATTTTTCCCATAATCCTTTGGTAACGCTAAATGCTCCGCCTAGAGGCCCAATGTCTTCTCCCAATAAAAAAACATCAGGATTGGTTTCAAGTTCATAATCTAAAACCTCATGGATGGCTTCACGGTAGGTAATTTGTCGCATGATTCAATCTCCTTTTTAGTGTATATAAAGTGTGGAGAGACAGGCCTGTGGATCGGCATAAGGCGAGGTACGACCGAATTCAATGGCATCATTCATTTCATTGGCAATCTCTTCAGATATAGTTTCAATTTCATCGGAAGTAATGAGCTTTTGATTGAGGAGAAACCTTTCAAAGTTTGCAATGGGGTCTTTCTTTTTCCATTCCTCGATGTCAGCTTTGGTCCGGTATGGCTGAGGATCACCTTCCCAATGCCCGCGGTATCGATAGGTTTTAGCCTCCAATAAGGTCGGTCCTTTCCCCGATCGAGCCCTTTCAATGGCTTTTTGAGCATCTTTATAGACCGACATGACATCCATGCCATCGGTAGTTACTCCCGGCATTCCGTAACCTGCAGCCCGGTCGGAAATATTGCGGATTGCCTGGTGATCGGCTTGCGGAGTGGTTTCAGCAAAAAGATTGTTTTCACATACATATACAATGGGGAGTTTCCAGGCTGAAGCTAAATTGAGGGATTCATGGAAAGCACCTTGATTCGAGGCTCCATCGCCAAAGAAACACACCGTAACCTTGCTGTCTTTTTTCATCTGACTTCCCAAAGCCGCACCAGTGGCAATGGGAATGCCCCCTCCTACGATTCCATTGGCACCCAGCATTCCCAGGGAAAAGTCAGCTATGTGCATGGATCCTCCTCTTCCCTTACAGTAGCCGGTTTCTTTGCCATATAATTCGGCCATCATTTTCCGGAGAGACACTCCTTTGGCAATACAGTGACCATGGCCCCGATGGGTACTGGCGATATAATCTCCAGGGTTTAGCGCCAAACAAACTCCCGCAGCGACAGCCTCTTCCCCGATATAACTATGAAGCCAACCCGGTAATTCATGAGCAGCAAACAATTTAACTGCTTCCTCCTCAAAGATCCGGATCTTTTTCATGGTTATGAGAAGGTTCCGAGCCAAATCTTTTTCAATCATAAATGATATTCTCCTTTATTTGAAATATGATTGGTTTTTGTTTTACATTAATTATTCAAACAGATTATTGACTTTATGCCATTTGACAACATCGGACGAGGATAAAAAAATAGGGATAAAAACTATCACTTAATCCTTTGAAAATGAAAACAATTGAATTGGAAAGCATATAATTAGTCAATTATTTTCTCAACACCAGAAGCATGCCTCAGAACAAAAAGAAAACTTCATTCCCAATCCCACACAATTTATTAGACAAGAATTTTTATCTAAAATATTCTTGTTCTAAAAAAATCTTGAAAAATCTTCTTTATTATTGTTTGTCTAGAGGAGCTGGATAGAGCTCGGTGACAACTTTAAACTTCTGAACCATATAATACTTTTCAACTTCAACTAAAATGAGTGCACAATTTGGGGAATCGGTGAATTCAACCAGCGAAGGGTGTTTGATGAGATGATGAAGAAGGAAGGGCGCCTTTTCCTCGAAAGCAAGTTCTCGGGCGTTCCCAAAAACGGTTATTGCAACTGCCTGATGGTGATCGTTTTCTTGGTTTGACCGGTTATCAACGAGGAGAGAAACACGACGATTGTTTTTCAGATTCGCATATTTTCGAGTATCACGATATGTTGCAAAAACAATCGAATGTAAATCATCGGTGGCCGAAAAATTAACAATACTACAATGGGGGGTATCTCCATTAGAGGTACCTAACACTGCCAGATTTTGAGTTTGCATTAATTTTTGGACTACAGGGATAACGGATGAGCTTTCCATTTTAATTTATCACAATCTCGATGATTTTAAATTCCTTTTTATTCATTTTAACACAACCAGACAATCAAAAAAGGATTTTTGAAGAAAACCGGGTTAATACAATGACCGAATTACTCGAGGATAAAATTTAGCAACTCAGCTGATTTTCACCAATAAAATGCCCCCCTAGAAACTCTTAATTCTGAAAATTTTAGAAAGTTAATCGGTTGGAATTAAAATGAAACCAGAATTTGCCAAATAAAAGTCCAGGCAAGACGATCGGTATTTTCCCAAATTTCACGCACTATTGCTTCGTCTCCGGTAATTTGAGGAATTCTTTTTCTTTCTTCTTCCCAAGGAAGAAAAACTCCTGGGATTCGACCAGATTTCGTATTTTTATTTTCCATTGCAATTCACCTTTTAGTCAATACTGCCCGTATTCACGGGTGATTTCAGTGAGGGCTTGGATGCAGTCGACCCGAGCATCATTTTGAATAATAGCCCCGGCATCCATAATATACCCTCCATCTCGAGCAACACCATTGATTACTTTTTTACAATAAGCTTTCACTTCTTCGGGTTCTCGATGGAAAAGATCATTGGGAATTCCACCGCTCAAACAAAACTTATCACCCAAAATCTGATGAGCTAAGAAAATATCTCCCCGGTCAACATGGTAAACAATGCTTCCAGCGGGCAGTTCTCGGAATGTCTCTAAATGGCGATCCCAATTTCCTTCAGCATAAAAGAGAACTTGATTTCCGTGTTTCCAGATTTCTTCAACGATTGGTTTAAGGGTAGGCCAAAAAATGTTTTGAAAATGATCAAGTGATATGAGTGGCACACAACTGCGATGCATCCAGAAGCCGATGGGTACTTGTTTCTGTGGGTCGGCACTATCGAGAGCGACTTGCATTAGATGGGGCATCATCGCTTCACA
>DPKX01000290.1 GCA_003542295.1 Candidatus Atribacter hydrocarboniphilus | reverse complement strand
AAAATGGTGAGTTATCTTCAACAAAAAGTTGTATACGTCGATGATGCTTATGTTGGAACCGACCCAAAAAATCGCTTGGCAGTCCGTTTTATCAACGAATATGCTTATTGTTCAATATTTGTGAATAATATGTTTTTAGAACCGAATACCCAAGAGCTACAATCATTTGTTCCAGATTTTACTGTATTTTGTTTTCCGCGTTTTAAGGCAATTCCTGAGATTGATGGAGTTCGTTCTGAAGCGTTCGTCATTATCAATTTTAAAGAGAAAAAAGTAATAATCGGTGGTACTTCCTACGGTGGTGAAATAAAAAAAGCCATTTTTACTGTGATGAATTATCTTCTTCCTCAAAAAGGANNTTCTTCCGATGCATTGCTCGGCTAATATTGGTAAAGATGGAGATGTGGCAATATTTTTTGGTTTATCAGGAACTGGTAAAACTTCGCTTTCAGCTGATATAGAAAGACGTCTTATCGGCGATGATGAGCATGGGTGGTCGGACCAGGGGATCTTTAACTTTGAGGGAGGCTGTTATGCAAAATGTATCAATCTTTCAAAAGAAAAAGAACCACAAATTTGGGACGCTATCCGCTATGGAGCAATAATGGAAAACGTTTACCTGGAACCTGATTCTCGCCAACCTGATTACACCGACGACCGATATACCGAGAATACTCGAGTGAGTTATCCAATTGAATTTATTCCAAATGCTTTAATTCCAGGAATCGCAAAACATCCGCAAGTAGTCATATTTTTAACTGCCGATGCCTTCGGAGTTATGCCACCAGTAGCGAAATTAACCACCGAAAAAGCTATTTATAACTTTATTTTAGGTTACACCAGTAAATTAGCTGGAACGGAAAGAGGTATAGTAGAACCACAGACCACCTTTTCGGTGTGTTTTGGAGCGCCTTTTATGCCTCTTAATCCTAAAACCTACGCTCAAATGTTGGGAAAGAAAATATCCCAGTATGGTTCCAGAGTTTATTTGGTAAATACCGGTTGGGTTGGTGGTCCCTACGGAATAGGGAAGAGAATTGATATTGATTATACCCGGAAAATGGTCAAGGCGGCAATTGATGGGACGATTGATCAGAATGGTTATCATGAAGATTCAGTTTTCCAGTTTTTAATACCAAACCAATTGCCTGGAATTCCCAATGATATATTGAATCCGGGAAATCTTTGGAACAATCATTCTGATTATACCAACGAAGCTCAAAAACTGAGAAATCGTTTTAATGAGGTTATGAAAAAATATTTGCCCCTTTAAAAAACATTAATTCAGTGAAGAATAAAAAGTGGCTGCAGCACTAGCGGCCGCTTTTTATTCTTAATACTTATAAATCTCTTCATCAGTGAGGAGCTGAAAATTGTTTCGTTCTAAAACACTCTGAGCTCGTGGCTGGCTTTCAACCTGAATAATGAGTATCGCGTTCTTACCGCTCATCACAACAAATCCGTAGGCATCTTCGATGTTGATGCTATTTTCCGCTAAGACCTCGGCAACCCGATGGAGACCACCTGGTAGGTCTTCCATAATGACCGCAATGACTTCTTGTAAATAGGAAGGAATTCCTTGGCCACGAAGAATTTCAAATGCTTTATGGGGCTGGTCGACTAAAACTTTAATGACCCCGAATCCATTTGCGCTGGATATGGTTATTGCCCGAATATTAATGGAAGCTTCTGTAAACAAACGCGTTAATTTTTCTATTCTCCCCGGTTTATTTTCAGCAAAAATTGAAACCTGATGAGCCATATTCGGTCAGCACTCCTTTCAAGGAAAGTTATAATTGACGTTTATCAACTACCCGGACAGCTTTTCCCTCGGTAGTGGGAAGCGTTCCTGGTTCAACTAAGGTAATCTCTGGTGTAACTAATGTTTCAGAGCGAATTTCTGCTTGAATCCGTTCTCTTAATCTTTCCAACTTGGGAAGGTCACCAATAAAGAGCTCGGGTTTGATTTCTATTTCGACTTTCATAGTATCCCGAAGATCTTTTCTCTCTAAAGTGATCAGGTAATTTGAACCAACCTCAGGGTTATTCATCAATACTTTATCAATTTGTATCGGAAAAATATTGACACCGTGATAAATAAACATATCATCGGTTCGTCCTTGGATTCGGGAGATTCGGTAGTGGGTTCTTCCACAGGGGCATGGCTCATCGATCCAATAAGCCAAATCTTTGGTTCGGTAACGGAGAATTGGAGTGGCTTGTCGGTTAAGATTAGTGAGAATCATCTCACCTAGTTCTCCAGCTGGGCATGGTTCGAGGGTTTTTGGATTCACGATTTCTAAAAAATAGGCATCTTCCCAAACATGTAATCCATTCTGATAGGCGCACTCAAAAGCGACACCGGGTCCGTTCATTTCGGACAAACCATAGGAATTAAATGCTTTTGCTTGATAAAGTTCCTCAATTCGTTGACGGGTTTCTTCGCTGTGAGGCTCAGCTCCAATCAGCATGATCTTCAAATTTAAATCTCGGGAGGAATCTAAGCCCTCACTTTTGATGAGATTGGAAAGTAGGAGAGCATAGCTCGGAATTATATGTATCACCGTCGTTTGAAAATTTTTTAGAAACCAGATTTGACGTTTGCTATTGCCTGCTGCAATTGGAATCACTAAAGTACCTATTTTTTCAGCTCCATAGTGCATTCCTAGGCCTCCGGTAAAAAGCCCATAGCTCATCATATTTTGAAAAATATCATTTTTCCTCACTCCTACCCCATAGAGTGATCGGGCCACTAAATTAGACCAGGAATTTATATCGGATACAGAATGGTAAATAATCGCGGGAACACCAGTCGTTCCCGAAGAAGAATGAAGACGAACCACTTCTTCCAATGGCGTGGCTAAGAAACCATAAGGAAACCCACTTCGTAGGTCTTCTTTGGTTGTAGGAGGGATGTTTTGCAAATCCTTAAGGGTTGATATTTTTTCCGGTTGGATATGGAGTTGTTCAAACAACTTCTTATAGTAGGAAGTTTTTGATGCCCGTTGCATTGTTTCTTGTAACCGTTTTGACTGTAATTGGGTTAATTGTTCTCGATCCAAGGTTTCAATCTCTTTTTCCCAATACAATTGATATCACCTTCTTTTTTCTTTCTTCAATTGCTCATCCAAATCAAGAAGAAGAAATTATTTCCTTCATCAACTTAAAAACTAAAAGATTAAAAAGCTCATAGTATTTATATCACAATCATGTTTAAATTTACCATGGAATAATCAAATTTTTAAGAAAAAGCTTTGTTATAATAGTAACGACCATAAATAATCTTATTGGAAAAGCAGTTGGAAGCGAAGGTGTAGATATGGATATTCAATTAAATGGCTTAGTAAGTTTTTTGGCCGGTTTGCTATCCTTTTTATCCCCATGTGTTTTAGGTATAGCCCCAGCTTATGTGAGTTATATCAGTGGAGTTGAATCATTGGAAAAGGAAAGGAAGAGGGTTTTTTTCCATACCATTCTTTTTGTGGTTGGATTTTCTCTGGTTTTCATATTCATGGGTATCGGTGCTTCTTTTTTGGGAACTTTTCTGATGAAATATAAAGTATGGTTTAACCGGATAGCTGGTATTATAATCATTGTTTTTGGTTTACAAATATTGGGAATTTTAAAAATTAAGATGTTCTATGCCGAGAAAAGAATTCAGCCCAAGAAAACCTGGGCAAAGATGAGAAGCCTGATTTTGGGTATTACCTTTGGATTGGGATGGACGCCTTGCGTCGGTCCCATCTTAGGTTCGATTCTTCTGTATGTGTCGACTTTGGGGAATGTCCTCCGGGGAGGTCTTTATTTGTCTTTTTATGCCCTTGGATTAGCAATTCCCTTTATTTTATTGGGTATTGGTTGGGGATATATGATGAGTGTTCTTCGAACACTTCAAAAAAGAGGTCATATCATTGAAATAATCAGTGGAACCTTGCTCATTTTCTTGGGAGTCATTCTGTTGTTTGACCAAATGAATGCGTTCATCGCTTTTTTGGGATTAGAGAACTTAGTTCCTGGTGAAAGCTTATTTATGAACCAATAACCAAAAGAATAGAGGGGTTTTATTGTAATGAAGGCTCAACCGGTTAAAGGGTTTGGGGTTGTCTCAAAAAAATTGAATTTATCTAACCGAGCCTATCGGGGAATTCACGCTATCAAAGTAAGCAATATAGTTGGAAGTGTTGGTCGAGTGCAAGACCTTTTAAGCGGATTTAGATTGAAAAATCCTGATGTTCGCTATTATCGATTAAGAAGAATTATGGAAAAGGGTGATGTTGTTCCCCCCATAATTGTGTATAAAGTTGGTAACGAATATTATGTTTTGGATGGAAATCATCGAGTGGCAATTGCCAAAGAACTTGGCATAGAGTTCATTGATGCTGAGGTAATCGAGTTTTTCCCCAGCGAAAGAAAAGAAAGCCGGTCCCTCAGGAAAAAGAGAATTGAGTTTGAAAACCAAACCGGATTGAAGGGGATTGACCTCACCGAGCCTCGTCATTATGATACTTTTATCAACTATATCCATGATTATGCTCAACGGATGGAGTTATTTCTCAAGAGAAAAGTTGAAATGAAGGAAGCTGCTTTAAATTGGTTCCTTTCGGTGTATACTCCCGCGGTTCAATGTATTGTGGAAAAGGGCTTAGAGGATGTATATCAGGGAAAAACCTTAGGTGATATTTTTTGTTTTATTCTTGATTATAAATGGTATAAAAGTCAAAAAGAGGGTTATGATATTGGCTTTGATTATGCGATGCAGGGTTTTATTGAGGAAATTTTAGGAAAAGATGAACCTGAAGAGAAGAAATCCTTGATAGAAAAATTCGAGGGTTTGTTGGAGGAGGTTTTACCGTGGATCAAAAAGGAATAAGCTGGCATGCACTTTCGTTTCAGGAAGTTATTCAGCAGCTCGAAACCGACTTAGAAAAAGGCATAAAAACTGAAGAGGCCCAAAAAAGGCTTATTGATAATGGTCGGAACGCTCTTCCTACTGGAAAAAGAAAAACCATTTTAGGAATGTTTATCGACCAATTTAAAGACTTTTTGATTCTTATTTTAGTTGCTGCTGCAATCATATCGGGTTTATTGGGCGAAACCACCGATGCGACGGTTATTATTGTCATATTAATCATTAATGCGGTTTTAGGAGTTAGTCAAGAAAGAAAAGCTAGTAAAGCGTTGGATGCTTTGAAAAAAATGTCGATTCCCGAGTGTGATGTAATTCGCGATGAATCGTTACAAAAAATATCATCAGAAGAATTAGTTCCTGGTGATATTATCCTCCTTCATGAAGGCGATTACATACCAGCTGATTTACGACTGATTGAAGTATATAACCTACGCATCGATGAAGCCAGCCTTACCGGCGAATCTGTACCAGTTGAAAAAGTAATTGAACCAGTGGCGGATAATCTACCCATTGCCGATCGGATTAATATGGCCTATTCAGGAACTATTGTTGCCTATGGTCGTGCCAAAGGAGTCGTTACCGAAACCGGACTGAATCGGGAAATAGGAAAAATAGCTCAATTATTAGAAAAAGAAGAAGAAGTAGTTACTCCACTTCAGAAGCGGTTAGCTGGCTTGGGTAAGCTGTTAGGATATTTAACTTTAATCGTTTGTGGAGTGGTTTTCGTAGTTGGAATCATCCGAGGTGAGCAAACTTTTGACATGTTTATGACCGCCGTAAGTTTAGCAGTAGCGGCAATTCCAGAAGGATTGCCAGCAATAGTAACCATTGTTCTTGCTTTGGGGGTCACTCGTATGAGCCAACGTAATGCTATAATTCGCAAACTTCCTGCAGTTGAAACCTTGGGAAGTGCTACCGTGATTTGTACCGATAAAACCGGGACCTTAACCCAGAACCAAATGACTGTTCAGGAAGTTTTTCAAATGAATGACGAGGAAAAAGAAGCTCAGGCGCGAGTCTTTTTGGCCAGCGAGATCCTTATAAAAATCGGAGTTCTTTGTAATGATAGCTCAATTGCCAAAGATAATGGTAAAGTACAGCGCTTCGGTGATCCAACTGAGTTGGCTTTAATCGAGTTGGCTGAAAAGAATGGCTATTCCGCGGAAAAGATTAGACAGGATTTTCCCCGCTTGGACGAAGTTCCTTTTGATTCGAAACGAAAAATGATGTCAACTCTTCATGAGTTCAATGGAATAAAAAGAATTTTAGTGAAAGGTGCCCCAGATATTTTAATTAATCGTTGTAGTTTTTATCAAGAAGGAGATCAAAAACGTCCTCTTGGTGAAGAAGAAAAACAACTCATTCTAAGCAAGATCGAAGAAATGGCCGGGAAAGCCTTGCGAGTTTTAGCTTTTGCCGAAAAAGAAATACCGGATAAAAGGAAAATCAGCCAGGAAGATGAAGTTGATCTCAATTTTTATGGCTTAGTAGGCATGATTGATCCTCCTCGTCCGGAGGTAAAGCAAGCTTTGGAAGAAGCCAGTAGCGCCGGAATTGAAACGATTATGATCACCGGAGACAATCTCCTCACTGCAAAGACCATTGCCCAGGACTTGGGATTAATTCAGTCTGGAGATGAAGCCATTACCGGTCAAGAGATGGAAAGGCTTTCTCAAGAGACTTTGATGGAAAAGATCAAACATCTTCGAGTGTTTGCTCGGGTGTGGCCGGAACAAAAGTTAAATATTGTTGAAGCTCTTCAAAAGAACCATGAAGTGGTAGCTATGACCGGTGATGGAGTGAATGATGCGCCAGCTTTGAAAAAGGCTGATATTGGTGTAGCTATGGGCATCACCGGAACCGATGTTGCTAAAGAAGTGGCCGATGTTGTTTTAATAGATGATAACTTTGCTACCATTGTTAAGGCGATTGAGGAAGGGAGAGTCATTTTTGATAATATCAGGAAATTCGTCATGTATCTTTTAGCCTGTAATATCGGTGAAATATTCGCTATTTTTATTCCGATATTAATTGGGTTGCATCGTCCTCTGGTTCCAGTTCAAATACTGCTTATTAACTTAGTAACCGATGGACTACCAGCAATGGCACTGGGAGTTGACAGCCCAGAACCAGATATTATGATGAGAAAACCTCGTAACCCCAAAGAAGGGATTCTCAATCCACAATCCATGAAAATTATCCTCTTTAATTCGGTATTTATTGCTGTTTCGGTCATCATTGCCTTTGTTGCTGGAACGTCGATGGGTGGAATTGAAACTGGTCGAACCATGGCATTTGTCACTCTGGCGTTTTCAGAACTCCTTCGAGCTTATAGTTTTCGCTCGGAAAAAAGAAATTTTTGGCAGATTAATCTCCGTTCCAACCTCTATCTCATTGAAGCTGCATTACTATCAGCAGCCATTGTTTTAATCACCGTAATCGTTCCTTCGGCGGCTCGAGTGTTTTCTAACGTTCCGCTTAATGGATTGGAATGGATGTATACTATAGTCTTTTCTTTTATTTCATTTTTTGCTTACGAAATTTGGAAGC
>DPKX01000250.1 GCA_003542295.1 Candidatus Atribacter hydrocarboniphilus | reverse complement strand
GCGGAGAGGGTGGGATTTGAACCCACGAGACAAGTTCTACACCTGCCTACTCGCTCTCCAGGCGAGCGCTTTCGTCCACTCAGCCACCTCTCCAAATATACTCAGCCTCATTACTTCCGAAAACATTATATAAATGACTGCCTTATTTTACAAGTGTGGGATTTAAAGAGGGGTTTTATCTCTTGTGTATCTATTTACGAATAAAATATGCACTACACCAGAAAAAGAATAAATAAATGAGGAAGGTTATTTTTTATATTGATTGATAAGATTTCACCCTCAGAGGGAGTTATCTCATTTTATATTCAGTGAATCTCTCTTTTTAAAGGTATAATAACCAGCACCAAGTGAGCTTATAAAACAGTGTGACGAGAAATGATGTCAATCTTTTATTCTCCTGGTAACAATGCTCGGATGATTACCCGGTTGGGAAGGCAAGCAATAAACCCTCCATTATCCGGTATTTTTCCCATATGAATACATACTTTATCCGGGCATGGAGAGCCAGATACCCATACCTTTCCCTGCTGGATGTGGACTTCGGTATTTCCCAGAGGACCTTCAATCATAAGAATACTATTGGTTGCATTATTCACGAGCATTTCTTGTTGGTTTTTATAGTTTTTAATAATTAAACGATAGGATTTAATTGCCTTGGAGTGAGAATGAGAAAAAACTATTATTCCAGTTAGAGCGATACCTAATAATAGTAGAATGAGAAAGCAGTTTTTCCAAAAAGTTTTCAAAGGTGTTAAAATCTCCCCAACTCACCAGCCATAAAATGGTCAAGGACTACCGAGGCAGCTCCCAATAAACGTATGTCTTCACCCCATTGGGAATAATGGATATGAGGCGTAACATAGTCCCGATACAATAAGCGTTCTTCGATCCCTCGCCTTATTGGTTCTTCTATAAACTCCTTTGCTAAAGCAGCTTCCCCACCAATGACAACTACTTCGGGATCAAAAACGTTGAGAATATTGACAATTCCAACACCGATGTATTGACCGAGCTGTTTTAAGATATTCTGACAGGTTATATCGTTTTTTTGGGCTCCCTCGATAAGATGGTGAAATTTAAGCTCATCCCGTTTTTCTGTAAGAAGCTGGCGGAGGAACTGACTTTCACCAAACCAAGCAACTTCACGAGCTTTTTCTAAAATTTTTTCCGTATTACAATACATTTCTAAACAACCTTGATTTCCACAAACACACCGAGGTCCAAAAATATTAACACTGGTATGACCAATTTCACCGGCTTTTTTATTTTTACCTTCATAGAGTTTCCCATCGATTAAAATGCCGGCACCAACTCCTTCTCCGGCCATAAAATAAACCATATTGGGTATTTCTTTAGCCACTCCATTCCATGTTTCATGAAGGCAGGCAGCATCAGCGTTGTTGGCCATGAAGATAGGTAAATCATATTCTTTGAGATGAGAACGAAGGTCGAGAGATTTATGGTTTAAAAAAGTTGGATGAGCAAGAATGGTATAAGTCTCGGCTTCAACTGGACCAGGCACACTCACTCCAATACCCAAAATCAATCGAAGCGATTGGGTTGCATATTCAAGGACATGGATGAATTCTTTTTGCAGTTCTAGGAGAGCAATTTCAGTATTTTCTTGAAGTTCATAATTGGAATCACGACGAAATAAAATATTTGGAGTTAAGTCGGTGAGGGCTACGGAAAAGCCGTGCCGGCTAAAACTAATGGCAATGGTATAAAAAGCTCTGTTATTAAATGAGAGCAAAATTGGCTTCCGGCCAGCCTTGGTATCGGAAGTCCCTACCTCTTGGAGAAGATTGGAGGTGATTAATTCGTTAACGATATTGGTAATGGTCGGTTGAGTAAGACCGGTGATACGGGCTAATTCGATACGGGATAAAAGCCCTCTTTTTTTAACCAGACTTAACACTAATGCCCGATTTTTTACTTTAACATCGGTAAGGTTATCCCCGATTCTCTGTTCGTTCATGGCTTCCTCATAGAAAATAACTAATTATTAATTCCTTTATAGTCTTGATTATATATATCAAGGATAGTTTTGCAACTAAAATCTATTTTACTTTTAGGACTTTGTTTTTTAGAAATTAAATCCTTATGCTATCTATTATATACTATTCAGAGAATTTTCTGATGATTTAAGCAGTATTTTGTGATATTTTAAAAAAAATTCATTGTGATAGAATAAATCAAAAAGACTTCAGAGCTCTTTTTCAATTATTGATTACTTATGGGAATTATCTCAATGCCAATTTCATGATACAAATTGGGGGGATGGAGATCCCTTCTTATCCCAAGCTTTCTAATGATGAGTTGATGAAAAACGATTCCTATAAAATTTTAATTAGTTCTTTCTTGCTCGGTGGAGAAAGTAAGGTGAGAATAAAAAAAATCGTTACTTTTTTAGAAAACAATTTAAAAGATTCTCATAACCAAAAAGAATGATTTTATTTACTGTAAAGATTTATGGAAATTTACGATAAACGTAGTCAACTTATTTCAATAAGAAGTAGTTTAAAATAAAAAATAATCTAAGAAAATGAAATAGAGTGATTTATCACTAAACATGAACCTACCCAAAAAAAATTCATCAAGTGAGTCTATGTAATCAAGAAATGTGGTTGAAAATTCTCAAATTATGTTATTAAATAGATATTCCTGGAATTTGAAGATGAAGTAAAGAGTTTAAAAAGATTAATTTGTTTTAATCAACAATTTAACTTCTTAAATTTTCAAATAAATCCAAGCAAAGGATGAATCTAAAAACTATTTCCGTTCTAATCCAGTCCTATCGTTTTTCTGATAGGGGGATTTATTGGATGAGTTAACTGTTGTTTTAATTATCAGTTGGGCGATATCAAATGAAGCTGGAAAGGCCTTTTCTTTGTTTTTTTTGCGAGGTATACGCAACGTGTCAACTCCATCATTTTTAAGGGATAATGATCAAGATAAATGAAGACCTTCTTGTATTCAATAAGCAAATACTCTGAGTAATTTTTCCTCATCAATGCGCACTCTCTCTTCATTTCTGCGCAAAGAGAATAGAAAAGTGATTTGGGAGGTTAAAATGGAAGACGAGTCACGTTTTCGCAGGAGATTGCGGTGGCTTTATCCGGGAATGAAGGTTAAAAGATGGCTATTTGTAGCAATAATTGGGGTTTTATTTATCTCAATCGGATTAAGTCTTATTGTATCAACCCCTTATTTTAGAAGCATCTATCGGACCTGGAGTTCTATTGTTTATCAATTAGTAAGAAACTACTGGTTATCAGTAAGTTTTGGAATTATTTGGTTAGCGGTAGGAATCTTTTTCATTGTTTATGGGCTTCAACACATGAACCGTTCCATTTTTAGCGTAATAATGCCCGCTCCCGAAGATGATGTAGCCAAAAAGATATTTCAAAAAAGACAACTTGAGCGTGGACCGAACGTAGTGGCAATTGGAGGAGGGCATGGATTACACGTTTTTTTGCAGGGTATAAAAAAATATACCTCTAATACTACGGCGATTGTAACGGTTTTCGATGATGGTGGGAGCTCTGGTTTACTTCGTCAAGAAATGGGAGTGCTTCCTCCGGGGGATATTCGTAATTGTCTCATTGCTCTTGCTGATGCTGAGCCTTTAATGGCCAATCTTTTTCAGTATCGTTTTGAAAGTGATAGCACCCTACACGGACATAATTTTGGTAATTTATTTATTACCGCCCTTACACAAGTAACTGGTGATTTTCAAAAAGCAATAGGAGAATCAAGCAAAGTCCTGGCAGTAAGAGGTCGGGTTCTTCCTACTACACTCCTTAACGTTGTTTTAAAAGCTGAGTGCGATGATGGGGATATTATTAGTGGCGAATCAAATGTCGGTCTTTGTGGAAAAAGAATTAAGAGAATTTTCCTCGATCCAGAGCAAGTAGTATCTGCTCCAGAAGTTATTAAAGCCATTGATGAGGCCGACATTATTGTTTTGGGGCCAGGCAGTCTTTATACAAGTGTCTTGTGTAATTTGGCGGTAAGCGAAGTGAGAGAAGCGGTTCTCCATTCCCCCGCTCCGGTTGTTTTTGTGTGTAATGTGACAACCCAACCGGGTGAAACTGACCATTATAACTTTGCTGATCATTTGAATGCAATATTTCAATTTATTCCACCAGAACGGTTAAATTATATTTTAGTTAATAATGAAAAACCCGACTCTGATAGGATGAATGAACTGAATCAGAGAGGAATTGAAATGGTTAACGTTGCAGAAATCAACACCTATGATTCAATAAAAATTTATGAAGCTCCATTACTTTCTCTTGAGCAGCCAACACGTCATGATTCAAATAAATTAGCCAGGGCACTCATACAAATCTTAATCAATGAAAAGCCTTCCTGGAAATTTTATTTTACACTTTATACAGAAGATGGATTTAAGAACTTAAAATTAGTTCAAATGATGAATAAATATAAAAAAAAGAAAATATCAGACCAAGAAATAGTATTACAAATTGAAAAAAATCAGACTGGCGAAATAAAAGAAAATAAATTTGCTGAAAAGAAGAGATAAGTACTTTTTGAACGGTTTTGGGTGAATTCTTATTAAAAATAGAAGAAGAAAAAGAAATTATAAAAAAGCTATTTCCCAAAAAACTAGTATAGATTTTTATAAACTATAAATAAATTATTTTTTTATATTGACAAAATCTGGTAATATTTGCCTAATAGCAATCAAGATTATTATTTTGAAAACTCAATAATATGTGATAATATTGAGAATGTTATAAAAAAAGAGGTATCGTCATAAAGAAATTCCGAATCCATTTCTTTCAAGATAAAGCTTTCGATATAATTGCTGTAAATAATGATTGGTTGTTGTTTTAAGCATTTATCAAAGAATTGAGCAAAGGGAACAGGTGAAAAATGCGATACTTTTTTTATTATTTACTGTTTGCAATCATCGTTATAGTTATTCTATTTCCAATGTTGTGGACCTTTTCTCTTTCTATAAAAACCCACTCTGATATTACCGCATCGATACCAAAATTTATTTTTGAACCTACTACGAATAATTATCGGGGTTTGTTTACCGGAGAAACGGGTACAACATCACTTCCTTCTTCTAAACCGAATTTTCCACGCTATTTCCTAAATGGAATTGTCATCAGTGGAGGAGCGACTTTGCTTGCGTTGTTATTGGGCATTCCTGCAGCCTATGCATTGACCCGGGCTCGTTTTAAAAAGGAATCCTCGCGAGAAAACATTGCTTTTACCATTTTAAGTTTTTGGTTTGGTCCAGAATTGGCGATTGTTCTCCCCCTCTATCAAATCTACCAGCGAGCAGGGCTCATCGATACCTATTGGGGGCTGATTTTGGTTTATCAATTAATCGCTGTTCCTTTCGTGGTTTGGATGTGTCGAAGTTACTTTCTTGATATCCCGGTATCCATTGAAGAAGCATCAAGAGTAGATGGGTGCAGTCAACCCCAAACCTTTTTTCGGGTTGTTCTTCCTTTAGCCAAGGGAGGTATAGCTGCCACCGCCCTCCTCGCATTTATCTTTTGCTGGAACAGCTTTGTTTTCGCTTTGGTGGTTGGTGGAGAGAAAACCATGCCAGTCACTACCGGATCCTTAGGATTTATCCGATATCAAGCGGTATTATGGGGACAAATGAGCGCAGCGATTATTATATCTGCCCTTCCCGCCATTGTGCTGGCCATTTTACTTCAAAAACATATTGTTCGTGGATTGACTTTCGGTTCGGTAAAAGAGTAAAGGGGGACTATAATGAAAAAATGGATTATTGCTCCAGCAATCATTATACCAATCTTAGTTGGCGTCATTCCTTTTGGGTATGGAGTTTATCTTTCTTTTACCAATTGGCGGTTGGCCAATCCCGGGATCAGTTTTATTGGACTGGAGAATTATTTCTTTTTATTTAAAGACGGGAATTTTTGGAAGGCAGTTGTTATTTCTTTTGAATATGTCGGATTGGCGATTTCGATCGAGCTTCTTTTAGGAAGCTTAATTGCTTACTTACTCACGAAAAATCGGCGTGGCCAGTGGTTTTTTCGCTCAATTATTATCATTCCTCTAACGGTTGCCCCGATTCTTTTGGCTTTGATGTGGAAACTGATGCTTTCTACATCAGGCGGAGTAGTGAACTATTTGTTGGGTTTCCTTGGTGTACCGCAAATTGCCTGGCTGGCTGATCCAAGATTTGCACTGACAACTTTAGCCTTTATTGATGCCTATATTTATACCCCGTTTGTTGCTTTAATCCTATTTGCTGGACTCCAAAGTCTCCCTCGTGATCCCTATGAAGCGGCTATGGTTGATGGAGCATCCGGTTTTGACAATTTTCGATATATTACCTGGCCTCTGATGAGACCCTTGGTTTTAGTATCGGTCATGTTTCGATTGGTGATCTCTTTTAAAATTTTTGATACCATTTATGCAACGACAAGTGGTGGACCTGGAACTGCCACTACCAACCTTCACCTCTGGGTTTATCTAAACGCGTTCCGTTATGGAGAAATGGCTTATGCTATGGCCGGAGCGGTTATTCTTTTTGTTATTATCTATATTTTAGTGTTCGTCTTTGTCCGAATGTGGAAAAATGCTACAGCGTATATTTAATACTCCGATTTTTTCGTTTACAAAAGAAATGGAAATTATTTTCTAGAATGCGTATTTAAAAGGCTAAACCTAAGAAAAAAATTCAAATAATTTTCCTAATAGAGATTAAGTCGATTTTCTAAGATAAAGATTAATAGTGTGTAATTTCAAGGGTTAGAAATAATCAATTGGAGGTGATAGTTAAATCCATTGGTGTTAAGAAAATTGTATTTTAAAAAATTTAACAAGTGAGGTGTCAAGTTTATGATGAAAAAATCGTATTTTGCGATAGTTACTTTTGTGGTTGTTCTGTTTATGTTTTTGGGAGTTGCTTTTGCCCAAGCATTTGAGAATACCAGTGTAAATTGGAAACAATTTGAAGGCGAGTCCATTAATCTTCTTCTCTGTAATCACCCGATGCAGGCAACATTTGAAGCCCTAATTGATGATTTTGAAGCGTTAACTGGGATCGATGTGAATGTTCTGACTCTTCCTGAACAACAATTTTTTGAAAGACAAACCGTGGTTCTAACCGGAAAATCCCCGGAATTCGATATTCTCATGTCTTCGCCAATGCTCAATTGGAAATTCATCCCAGGTGGATTTTTAGAACCTCTTAATGTCTACCTTGAAGATCCAGCTTTAACTGATGCTGAATTTTATGATATCGACGACTTCTTCCCCATGACTATCGAAGCGAGTAAGGTTGCCGGAAACCTGTATGCAATACCATACCAGGTTGAAGCCTATACTCTTTATTATCGTTCTGACTTTTTAGACAAATATGGTGTAGCAGAACCAAAAACCCTAGATGAATTATATGAAGCTGCTAAAAAAGTCAAAGCTGGTTTTGATGCCGATGGTATCACCGATATCCTTCCTTTCACCTGCCGTGGCATCAAGGGAGCTGGAACTGCGAACTCAGCATATATCAGCCTGGTTGCTTCTTATGGTGCAAAAGATTTTGATGAGGAAGGCAATCCTGCAATGTATACCCCAGAAATTGTTGCCATGTCTGACCTCTGGACCAAGCTTATTCGTGATTTCGGACCTAAAGACTGGTCAACCTTAGACTGGTACGACGTGAAGGATGCTTTCATAGCTGGAAGGGCAGCCATGATCATCGATGCCGACCATTGGGGTGCCGAACTTGATGACCCAGCTATTGCCCAAGAGATTATTGGAAAATGGAAAGCCGTTCACGTTCCAGAAGGACCTGCTGGAATCAAGTCCAATATCTGGGCTTGGTCAATTGCTATGAACGCTGCCTCAGAAAACAAGAAACCGGCCTGGTTATTCATGGAATGGGCTTCCAGCAAACCAATTATGTTGGAAGCTTCCTTGAAATACAACAATCAGACTCCGGTACGTAATTCAGTATGGAATAACGAAGAAATTATAAAACGGACTTCAGAGTGGGGTCAGGGAACTTGTCGTCCTCTCGTTACCAAAAACTTGGAAGAATATGCTGCATTACAATGGACTCCAAATCCCAATACTTTCGCTCTGAGCGAATTATGGCAGGAACAACTCCAGAGAATTTGGACCCAAGAAGTCTCAGCTGATGATGCCATTAAAGAAGTAGCTAATCGTGCGATGAGACTGAAACCACCAAAAGATTGGTTACAATAGTAATATCATCGTTTGTGGTTTAAAAAAGAGCCCCTTTACTGGGGCTCTTTTTTATTACAGTAGAGCATACCTCTGTTTAATTTGTCCTTGAAAAGAAGAGAAATTGTTATGCTGAGTCGCTAATCGGTTTTATTTTTAATAGATCTAATATTCATTGTGGCATTTTGATAACCAAAAACTTAAAAGGCTTGTTGGTAGTATTGATGAGCCGGTGTGGAATATTCTTTGGGCTTTCGATACAAGCACCAGAATTCACTTGGGCTGTTTTGCCACCAATCTCTACTAATCCACTCCCTTCGAGAGTATAAAAAGCAACATCAACCGGAGTGGAATGGGATTTTAACGATTCTCCGGGATGAAGAGTCATGTGAATGATTTGGGCACGGTTATAGTCATAAATCCGACGAGCATCAATATTGTGGTTATTAACAAAGGGTTGGGTTTTATCAACTTCTAAAATTTTCATTACAGTCCTCCCTAAAATTTTATATGACTGGGGATGGCAGGTATTCAGAGGGAGGGTTTACCAACCCTCCCTCATTTAGTAGTTTACTATCCAAGAATAGCCTGAAGGTCGGCTTCAGGAGTAGTTATGGTCATAAGATTGAAATTGTCTTGGAGAACTTTTAGCGCTGCTGGAGTAACAAAAGCAGGCAAGCTGGGGCCGAGCCTCATGTTTTTAATTCCTAGGTATAGAAGAGAAAGGAGGATGCAAACCGCTTTTTGCTCATACCAGGAAAGGATAAAGGAGAGGGGTAAACCGTTAACATCGGTGTTAAAAGCATTGGCAAGAGCAACTGCTATCTGAATCGCTGAATAGGCATCGTTACATTGCCCAACATCAAGCAAACGAGGAATACCTTCAATATCACCAAATTCAAGCTTATTGAAACGGTATTTCCCGCAAGCTAAGGTAAGAATAACCGAGTCTTGGGGAACCATTTGGGCAAATTGGGTGTAGTAATTTCTTCCTGTCTTTGCCCCATCACAGCCACCAATGAGGAAGAAATGGCGTATAGCCCCCGACTTGACGGCATTGATTACCTGATCGGCGACTCCCATTACAGCATTATGACCAAAACCTACCATAATGGTTTTTTCTGGTTCGTCTTCTGGGAATCCCGGGGCAGCTAAGGCAGCTTCAATAACCGGTGTAAAATCGCGGTCGGAAATATGGGTTACTCCTGGCCAGGCCACTAACCCGGAAGTGAAGATCCGTTTTTTATTGCTTTCTTTCGGTTTTTGAATACAATTCGTGGTCATGAGGATGGCACCAGGAAACGCATCGAATTCTTTTTGTTGATCCTGCCAAGCTCCACCATAATTTCCAATGAAGTGTGGATATTTTTTGAGTTCTGGATAGGCATGGGTCGGAAGCATTTCTCCATGAGTGTAAATATTTATTCCTTTACCCTCGGTTTGTTTTAAAAGTTCAGCTAAATCTTTCAGGTCATGACCGGAAACAACAATCGCCTTCCCTTTTTTGGCAGTTATTGGAACTGCAGTTGGAACCGGATGACCATAAGTACCGGTATTGGCTTTATCAAGGAGCTCCATAATCCGAATGTTAACCTCACCACATTTTAAGGCAGTTTTTAACAGTTCATCAAGGGTAAATTGTCCTTTGGTAAGAAAATTAAGGGTTTCATGGAAAAAGGCATAAACCTTGTCATCTTCCTGGCCAAGGATTTGGGCATGGTCTACATAGGCAGCCATTCCTTTGAGACCATAAAGGATGAGATGCATCAAACCAGCTATATCTTCACCATATTCTTTAATGTTGTTTTCAAGAGATACCCCTTCCCCTTGACGTACCATTTCGTCTAAACTGTCAGCTGGTTTCCAGGTTGCTGGACCACTCAACTCTTCTGGGGTTTTTCCCGATTGACGGCAGGCATCGAGGTATTGCTGTTTGACCTTTTCTTTGATGTTGTAGGCTTTTTGAAGTGAAGATTTTAAGCGTTCAGGATCAAAATCAACATTGGTAATTGTAGTAAAAAGAGCTTCAGCAACAAAGATATCGGCATCATGATTTTTAGAGCCAAATTGACGTGCCCGATGGGCATATTGACCAATTCCCAAAGTGGCATAAATTAATAGATCTTGAAGTGCGGAAGTTTCTGGATCTTTACCACATACTCCAAAGGCAGTACAACCAGTTCCTTTGGCAGTTTGTTCACATTGATAACAGAACATATAATGAGCCCCCTTTTTTAATAATTATTGTTATAAACCAACGTTTAGTTCTTACAAAAAGAACTTGAATGGTTTAAAAGTTGTTTATTCAATGAAATTTCAGTTCTTTGCTTGGTCTATCGATCTGATTGCGATGTTTCAACTAAATCTTTCAAGGTTTTCGAAGACAAATATTGTCTAAACTCGTGTCGCATCTTATCGATAAGTCCTCCAAAAATGCATTTTTTAAAAGGACAAACCCCATTTTTATTGAAACAACTGCCTTCTTCCAGGGGACCCTCGATGGCTTGGTAAATGTCCAAAAGCGTAACTAACTCAATGGGATTTTTTAGGAAAAAACCACCATTGGGACCTCGAATGGAGTCAACCAAATTAATTTTAGCTAGTCTTTGCATTACTTTTGATAGATGGGCTTCTGAGGATGCAGTTTTTTCAGCCATTTGTTTTATTGTTAATGGCTCACTGTCATGTTGAGCCAAAAGGACCATGCTGTGTAAGGCCAATAAGCTAGCTTCGGACATATTCACTATACCCTTCAATTGTTTCACCTCTTTATATAGGTATTACGATACCAAAATACCATATATATGTCAAGAGAAAAATTCTCTAATTTCTTCTATTTGAAGAAGTCAGCATGTTTTATCCTAAAAATACAACATTACAACATTATATGAATCGAGACCCACTCTATCACCGGGTGGCACCCCTCTGTTGGTGGTGATTTCTAGCATCTTTGCGAGGAGCGACGTGACGTGGCTTGACGTGGCAATCTCTTATGAATGGTCTTTATTCTTTTTCCTATTCTAAAAATACCATCAAATGAATTCTTTA
>DPKX01000096.1 GCA_003542295.1 Candidatus Atribacter hydrocarboniphilus | reverse complement strand
ATCTTTAGATGGATTATTTTATGAATTTGTCACCGATCCAGAGATCCGTCAAAAACTCTGCGATCAAGGTGGTTTCTGTCAGGATCATTTGCGAAGGGTTTTCGATATTCGACCATCAATTTTAGGCATGAGTATTGTCTATGAGGATTTGCTCAATGCCTATTTAAAAAATGAAAACCATCCCGCCTTAAAAAATTGTCCACTCTGCAGTCTTTGGAAAGATAAAATCCATCATCTTGAAAATATTCTTAAAAAGCATTGGAAGGATTTTAAAAACGCCTGGGGAAAACATACCTTCATTTGTATCATTCACCAAAATGAAATACAACTTACTCCTTCAATATCATCGGAACTTGGGCAACATACTCTGAAAAGTCTAAAAAATATAGATGAAAATCTTAAATCCTTCATTCAAAAATTTGATTATCAAGCAAACAAAGATACTATTTCAGTTGAAGAAAGCAACTCCTGGCAGGAAGTTTTAGAATTTTTTTCCGGTCAGCGACTGAGAAAATCCCAACCCATTCATCATAGAAAGTAGTTTTTTGTAGATGTATCGATGCGCTCCTCACCATTAGGTTTTTGTGTAGGCATTTCCATGCTTGTTTGTTGCCATCAAGCGGTTTGGATATCAATCAAAATAATTTTTCTGATTAAACTAGTATATTATATTTTTTATTCTGTCTATTGAATATATTTTTCTATTCTAAAGGAAATTTCTTTTTTGCCGATAATATTGGAAAAGAATGGGTAGATGAAAAGGCAAACTTTCCCAAAGGAAAAGGCGCAAAGCTACGAGCCTAAAGCATTGCTATGCCATGGCAGTCGAGCCGCCAAAACCCACCCATCATCAGAAATGATGATTTTTTAAACACGAACCATTTCCTGAGGAAAGTTTTCCAAGGAGGTTTTATGTAATGGTTCGTAAAAACAGAAAAGTTGTGTCCTCTAGAAGAAATCTTAGAAAACCGGTTGGTCAAAAATATATTGATGGAAATGAAGCTGTTGGTTTTTTATCAAAAAGTCTTTTTTTGCCTGAAGAAAAATCCACTTCTGCAACTCCATTCTATCTGAAAGAAAACGAAAAAAGTAATTTATCAGTATGTCTTGAAAATGAAGTAAACCTGCGAAGTAAAAATGAATTTTCTGCAGACTCTGTGCAAAAAGAACCGGTCCATATCGAAAAACCATGGGGTTATTATGTCATAATCGATCAGGGACCTCATTATAAGGTTAAAAAAATCGTCGTTAATCCCGGTAATCGCTTAAGTCTCCAAATGCACTTTCATCGTAATGAATACTGGTTGGTAACCCGAGGAAAGGCCTTTGTTACCATTGGAGATCAAAACTTCTTTTTATTTCCAAACCAGAGCACGTATATTCCCCAGCAAACTTTTCACCGCATGGAAAATCGTGGTAATGAAACCCTGGAAATAATTGAAGTTCAAAACGGCAATTGTATCTCTGAAGAAGATATTATTCGGATTGAAGACGATTTTAACCGGAGTGAAATTATCTGATTATTAACTGTACATAATAAATTAAATAAGATTGTGAAACTCATCGCTTCTTTTCAGCTCCTGTATTAATTCTTTAATCTTTTGGTCAAGGCTTTTAGACATCACTAAAACGGTAGTATCGGTTTCAACAATAATCAAGTCATTTACTCCAAAGGTTATGATTGGTTTCTGGGAATAAATAATATTATTATGACTCTGTAATCCAAAATGGGGACCAAGAGATAGATTATTTGATTTATTCACAGAGAACACCTTTTCCAATGCCGACCAGGAACCAATGTCGTTCCATTGAAAAGAAGCTGGTATAACCAGTACTCTCTCTGATTGCTCCATAATACCGTAATCGATGGAAATCGATGGAAGCGTTTTGAATACCCGAGATTTCACAGTTTCTAATTCTAGCGTTCCCCAATAGTGTTGAATAGTATTAAGCCCCTGAAAAAGGTCAGGCATATGGGTTGCTATTTCTTCTAAAATGGTTTGGGCCTTCCAAATAAATATTCCACTGTTCCAGAGATAGTTAGGGTTGGAAAAAAAATAATTTGCTTTTTCGATATCTGGTTTCTCAATAAACTCAAGCACCTGACAAGCTTTTATATCCTGCTTGCAAAATTTCTCATCTCCATAGTGAATATAACCATAACCAGTGTGCGCTTCATTTGGCGTTATTCCTAAAGTAATAAGGTAATCTTTTATTCCAATTTCACAACCAAAATCAACAATTTCACGGAATCGTTCTTCATCAAAAATCAGGTGATCAGAAGGAATTACAATCATGACTTCGTCGGGGTTTTCATGAGCTATTGTGAGAGCACCTAATCCAATGCAGGGAGCAGTATTTCTCCCAACTGGTTCAATAATGATATTTTTTTCTAATAGAAAAGGAACCTCCTTTAAGATTTCGGATTTAAAATTTTCCTGGGTTGCAACATAAATGCCATTCTCCCCCACCAAAGGAAGAATTCGATCAACTGTCATCTGAAAAAATGTTTTGTTCATTAAAGCCGCAAATTGTTTCGGTTTTTTTGAAACACTTAACGGCCAGAGACGTTCACCTTTTCCGCCTGCCATTATGAGGGCGATTGGCATGAGTATCATCTCCATTTACCATCGTGAAATAATAATCATATTATATCTTTCCCCGCAAACTGTCGATTCATTACTTAATAATAATTTATACATGACCCAGTTACCTATAATAAAATTCACCATTCGTCCGATAAACTATGGTGTAGGGAGGTAAAAAAATGAAAACATTCTTTTTGGTGGTGTTGCTTGTTCTTACAACAAATACTATTAGTTTTGCAATAGCGAATTTGGAATTAAACTATCCACAAAATAAATCGGACACCTTTTTTTTGAAAAACCAGTGTTTCGTCCAAGAATCACCTAAAATCATGATGAGTGGATTCAATTTTTATTCATCTTCAGGAAATATATCAAATAGAAATTTTTATCAACGCTACCGAATCCACTTCTTCACCTTTTCTCTCATTCTAATAGGAGTGTTTTTTGGGGTTTTCTACACAAGAATGACTCAACCCCCAATAAAAAAATGACCAGCAAACCGATCGGCGAAATATTAGTTGAAAAAAATCTTATTACCAAGAAACAGTTAGCTCAGGCCCTTGAGCTCCAAAAGGAAACTGGAAGTCTTTTGGGAGAAATTCTTGTTTCCCTTGGTTCGATAACCCCTCTTCAGCTCTATCAAGTTATTACTCAACAAGGTCCTTATGAATACGCTGGAGAAAATCTCGATCTCCTTGTCCAAGAAATAGACCCAAAGTTACTCTCGCTTTTCAATTCCCAAGACTTTTTTCAGTTTTCCTTTTTTCCCTTTCGCTACCATCATGAGGAATACGAAATCTTGACTCCCAATCCCAACAATGTATCACTTCGACAGTTTTTAGAAGAGAAATTTCCAGGAAAAAAGTTCACTATGAAATTAATCACGCCCTACGAATTGGATTGGCTGGCTCATATCTTTTTTAAAGATAAGTTTTTGCAAGAAGCCACTTCCGGCCTTTTTTATCGCTCTCCAGAGGAATCAGCAATGAGAGTTTTTACTCCTTTTCAGTGGATCATTTTAGGTGCTTTATGCGCTCTTATAACAATTGGTATTTTTACTCTCCCTCGCTTAACCTTACTAATTTTGTTGGGTCTAGCTAATCTTTTTTATGCAATGAATGTAATATTTCGGTTTGTACTGAGCTCTTCCGGAGCAAAGCTTGACACAACAAGCTCATTATTCAAAAAAAATGAGTATCAGCTTCGCCCCAGCGATCTCCCTATATACAGCATTTTGTTGCCCCTTTACCATGAACCTCCAAGCGTGATTCGTCAGCTGACAACCGCTATTCGAAATCTTGATTATCCACCTGAAAAACTTGATGTCATATTTCTTATCGAAGAAGATGATCATGAAACCTTGATTCATTGTAAAGCTGAAAAACCACCTTACAACGTTCGCTTTGTCATTGTTCCCGAAGGAATACCCAAAACCAAACCTCGAGCCTGCAATTTTGGGCTGGCTTTTGCACGGGGTGAATTTCTCACCATTTATGATGCTGAAGATATCCCTGAAAGAGATCAACTCAAAAAATCGGTAGCTTATTTTCGCTCATCATCCCCGGACATTATGTGTTTTCAAAACGCTCTCAATTTTTATAATGCCAATCAAAATTTCCTCACTCGATTATTCACTTTAGAATATTCCTACTGGTTTGATTACCTCCTTCCCGGTCTTTATATCAATCACTTACCCATACCTCTCGGAGGAACATCCAATCATTTTCGCACCCAGATCCTGCGAGAATTGGGAGGATGGGATCCGTATAATGTTACTGAAGATGCTGATTTAGGTATGAGAGCTAGTTATCGAGGTTATCGGGTCGGTATTCTTCCTTCAACAACTTTTGAAGAAGCCAACAGCCAAGTAAAAAATTGGATTCGCCAACGTTCTCGCTGGTTAAAGGGATATCTGCAGACCTTTTTGGTTCATAATCGCCATCCTCTCCAGGTTATCCGGAATTCAGGTTGGAAAGGATGGTTTACCCTCCAGGTATTTATTGGTGGCACCACTCTTGGGCAGGCATGTTCTCTCATTTTGTGGATTCTCTTTTTTATCTGGCTTTTCAATCGGGGTGAATTTCTGCAAAGCTATTTTTCCGGTCCTATCTTATACTTAGGAGTTTTTAACCTTACCATTGGTAATTTTTTAGGGATTTATCTGAGCATGTTGGCAGTTTTCAGAAGAGGAATTGACCAGCTTATTTTTTATTCACTTTTAAATCCTTTGTATTGGTGGCTTACCAGTATTGCTGCTTGGAAGGGTATCATTCAACTTTTTACCCGACCCTTTTTCTGGGAAAAAACTATTCATGGGTTACAGTTAGAGGAAAAACAGGATGAATAAAAAAACCATTCCTGCCATTATTTTCTATGTATTCTGCTTTTTTCTCTTTTATTTCTTTACTCTTTTAGCACGAGAAAAAGGGTTGATATCATCCGAAGTTGATTTTTATAGCAACCGGGCACAAATCTTTTTTTCTTCCGGAGCCGAACAACCGAAAATACTCTTTCTTACCTATCCCTTCTTGCCTTTTCTCTTTGCTTTGATCGGCTACCTTCCTACTCTCATTCCTCCGGTTATTGGAATCTTTACCATTTGGCTCTTGTCCAAAATGATCATTCAGAAAAACCTGCCACCATTTTTTATTCTATTGATAATTGCTTCTCCTTTTTTTCTCTTGTCTCTTTCTTACCCTTCATTTTTCCTGTTAGCACTTTTTATTACCATTACCATCGTCAATATCGTGCAATATCATGAAACCCAGTCGATTTATTTTTTCTTTCTTGCAGGAATAAGCCTTGGAGTAGGAACTTTAACTCAATTATCCTTTCTTTGGGCTGTTATCCCAGTGATCATTTTTCAATGGTTTTTTTTCCGTGACTCACTTTTAAGAAAAACTTCCCTTTTTCTAGTATCACTCTTTCCTCCAGCTTTTTTCCTTGCTACTATCCTATTTTTTAATTGGGTTTTTTCTGGTGATCCCTTTTTATTTCTCAATACTTCTTCGCTGAACCTGAAATATTATCTTCCAGAACTTTTAACCTCATCTTCATATAATTTACCGATGTTTTTTTCTAAACTCTGGTTTATTTATCCCTTTCTTGGATTGCTCTTTTTTCAAGGTAAGGTAAGAATTTTCTGGATGATTAGCGTCATCATTCTCTCTTTTATTCTTTTTCAAAATCAGCTTCTGTTTCTTCCGATTTCATTTTTGACTATCATTGGTCTTCTTCTTTGGAATAAAAAAAGTGGTTATCAGCTTGTTACTGGCATTATCGTATTCCTTTTGGCTTCAGGCTTGGGGTGGTATTTCTTTTTAAACCATCAGGATTCCTATTTTTCAGCTCAAGGCTCAAACCAAAAGACTCTTTCTCCTAATCAATCGATAATGCAAAAAACTGCCCATTCGGATTCCTTGTTCTTCATCCATTTTGGTCAAGATCCTTTTCTTTCATTAAGCTGTGAATGACCACATTCTGAAATCGTTAATAAGTAAGGTAGTATTTATGAAAAAAACTTCGCCCATTAAGAAACCGACGTTGATATATGCTTTAGTTGTTCGCTGGCTTGTAACGGTTTTTCGACTAATTCATCTCCAACCAATCTTCCGTCACGAAAGTGAAGGATCCGCTTAGCATGATGTGCAATATCTCTTTCGTGTGTAACTAGAAGAATCGTTTTGCCTTGCTCATTTAAGTTCTGGAATATTTGTATTACTTCTTCACCGGTTTTGCTATCAAGATTTCCAGTTGGTTCATCTGCCAATAGAATACTTGGATCGTTAACCAATGCTCGCGCAATAGCAACTCGTTGAGATTCCCCTCCTGAAAGTTGGTTTGGATGATGAAATATCCGGTTTTCCAACCCCACTTGGATGAGGGTATTTTTAGCAATTTTTTTCCTTTGAGCACCGGAGACTCCAGCATAGATTAAGGGGAGTTCAACATTCTGAAAAGCATTGAGACGTGGCAACAGGTTATAGGTCTGAAAAATGAATCCAATTTTTTTATTTCGTATTGTTGCTAAAAAATTTTCTTTTAATCGGGATACTTCTTGTCCTTCGAGATAATAACTTCCTTTGGTTGCTCGGTCTAAACACCCAACAATATACATTAAGGTTGACTTGCCCGAACCAGATGGTCCCATTATCGCAATAAATTCATCTCTATTGACTTGGAAGCTAACATCTTTGAGAGCGATAACCCCAACTGATCCAGCTCGATAAATCTTAGTTAATTCTAAAACCACTATTATTGGTTTCTCAATCTTTTCTTCCTCCTTTCTTAACGGCAAAGACCTTGATCAGTGATAAATGAACTGTGACCTCAAAAAATTATCACCGATATCACCCTTATATGAAAACTTGCGAGCTTGATAAAACAGGTCCCTATAAAATATTTTTTAAAAATACTGTCATTTTGAGGATTCATGTTCTGAATCCCTGAGGTTCTCATCATCTAATTTTTTCTTTTATTCTTAAATCTTTTTCTGCCCCTCACTCCCTCCTTCGGTATTTATTGTGCCCTAGCTATTCCATCCCTTTTTTGAGAGCGTTTTCTATTGACTTTAAATAAGCTTTGGTATTGATGGTCGCCTGGGAAATGGCATCAATATTTAAACTTTGCTTTTCTTTTACACTCTCTATCAATTTTTGTGAAATTTCGGGTATTGGGATCCCAACATCATCAATAACTTTTATTTCAGTTATTTTATGATCTTCAACTGTAACCTCCAAAGCATTAGACCACCTATTCCCTTTAAACTCACCGGTATATACTCCGTCCTTAACTTGAGATAAATCAACATCAGTTATTATCATTTCCTTTATCTCTTGCATGCCAGCCATAGCATAATAAAACATTCCGATAATAAAGACTGCAACAATAATTCCGATTATAAGCAACCATTTCTTCCATTTTTTCATTCAAATTTCCCCTCTTTTTCTTTTAATATTTAATTAATGGTATCACTTTTCGCTCATTCTGAAAATATTTTGAATAACCACGAAAAATAAGTTTAAAAAGTATTTGTTAAATAATGAATAAGGAATAAACCAGAGAAGAGCGCTTATTTAATCCCAGTTTCTTAATTACCCATGGGGATTAAAAATGCTTTCAATCCATTTTCTAAAAGATAAAGGAATAATTGTTACATTTAGTTTGTTTAAGTGAATAACTTAATAAAAATGAAACACTCCATTTGGGCTTTTCACTAAGAAATAATCAAATAAAAATACCATAAACATCACTAAGAACATCTCTAATCAAACCAAATTTTTCATTTCATTTATTATTTCTGGTGAAAATATAAGGTCAGTTAATTATTATCAACCTCTCTTTTTAAATGAGGTGATTGTTATGTTTGGTAAGTCATTTTCAATAATCAAATTATTCGGATTTGAAATAAAAATCGATCCTAGTTGGATAATCGTCCTTTTTCTCATGATTTGGTCGTTATCACTGGGGGTGTTCCCCCAATATTATCAGGGATTATCATCGACAACCTACTGGTGGATGGGGATATTCGGAGCAATCGGTTTATTCGTCTCGATTGTCATTCATGAGCTATTTCACTCCTTGGTTGCTCGGCGCTTCGGATTGACAATCCGGGGGATTACCCTGTTTATGTTTGGTGGCGTCGCTGAAATGACCGAGGAACCAGCCAATGCAAAAACTGAATTCTACATGGCTTTAGCCGGTCCGGTAACCAGTATTGTCCTGGGTTTGATTTTCTATAGTACCTATTTAATCCTAAAAAGACTAGGAGCATCAATGGGAATAACTGGTATCTTTGGGTACTTGGGGATAATTAATTGGGCTTTAGCTGGCTTCAATCTTATTCCTGCTTTTCCTTTGGATGGTGGTCGAATTCTGCGTTCAATTCTCTGGTGGAGAAAAAAAGATTTGCGTTGGGCGACTCGAATTGCTTCACGAATGGGGGAAATATTCGGTTTTACTCTTATTTTTCTTGGTGTTTTTAGTATTTTCCGGGGATCTTTTATTGGTGGCATCTGGTTATTTTTAATCGGAATGTTCCTTCAAAATGCCTCTCAGATTTCAATGCAAAGATTAATGATTTCCAAAACTCTGGAGGGTGAGACTGTTCGTCGATTTATGAAACCTGATCCGGTTACCATACCCGATACCATAACTCTAAAAGAAGCCGTTGAGGATTATATTTACCATTATCATTATAAAATGTTTCCGGTTGTTCGGAATAGTAAATTAGTCGGATGTTTAACAACTCGAGACATTAAAGAAGTACCCAAGGAAAACTGGAACACTCAAACTGCTGGAGAAATCTCTAAGACTTGTTCAATCGATAATACCATCCACCCTGATGCTGATGCCACTCAAGCGCTATCTTTAATGAATCGCACCGGGAATAGTCGTTTGATGGTTGTTGAGAACGATCAATTGATAGGGGTCATCACCCTGAAAGATCTCCTCCAATTTTTCTCTTTAAAAATGGAATTGGAAGGAGATAAATACCTTAATAAGTGAGCGGAAAAAAAAGTAACGGGAAACCGATAATTAACTCCCACATCACTTATGTGGCATCAGACAAGGATGAAAGTCACTTTTTCATAAATTTATCTCCCCTTTAGCAAAGGGGAGATAAGGATGATTTTTTAGTTATTAAGGGAGAGTTTGTTTTAAGAGATCTTTTATTTTTTCGGAAAATAGGCGATGGCTTCGATCTCGATTAGAACCGGCGCAGGTAATTGGCCAACTTCGATGCAACTCCGGCAGGGATAGATATCTTTAAATTTCTTACCATAAGCTTCATTCATCCTTGAAAAATTCTTCATATCTGTCAAGAAAACTGTGGTTTTCACAATGTGATTTAAATTTGCTCCAGCTTTTGCAAGCAGGGCTTCAATTTTTTCGAGAGTATAAGTCGTTTGAGTTTCAATATCTTCTCCCACTACCTGTTTTGATTCATCAAGAGGAACTTGTCCCGATACATAAATGAAATCTCCGGCGTACAATGCACCGGAATATGGAACATTTTTAGGTCCAGCAGCTATTACTTGAATACTATCCATTACTACCACTCCTTTTTATGCTTTGGCAATCTTTTTCCCGAATTCTATGGCTTCGAGCTGTTGCCCATCATCAGGATTCCATTGGTTTCTAAAGCCTTCTTCAATAACCTCAAAACCGGCATTCGCTAAGGCTTCATTTAAAATTTTGGTTGATTCCCCGCTCCACCCATAACAGCCGAAAGATGTGGCCTTTTTCCCTTTAAATTTCATCTGTTTCATTAACTGAATAAAACCGGCGATGGAATGGAGAATAGTATTATTAATCGTGGGTGACCCGATAACAACTTTCTTAGATTTAAATACTTCGGTAATCAAATCATTGTCATCGTTTTTAGCCAGATTAAAAACTTTTACGTCAACATCCGGATCAGCCATTTCAATTCCTTCAGAAATTCTCTCAGCAAGCTTTTTTGTGCCATTCCACATGGTATCATAAATAATCGTGATCTGATTTTCTTGATAATCATTTGCCCACTGGGAATACTTCTCGACAATCTGCATGGGATTGTCTCTCCAAATAACTCCATGGCTGGTTGCAATAATATCAATGGGTAAGCTCAATGAAGCGACTTCGGCTAATTTCTTTCTTAAAATTTGACTGAAAGGGGTCAATATATTGGCGTAGTACTTTATCGCTTCTTTGTATAAATCACATTGATCCACCAAGTCGTTATATAATTTGTCAGTGGCAAAATGCTGACCAAAAGCATCATTACTAAATAAGATATTATCTTTAGTCAAGTAGGTGGCCATGCTATCCGGCCAATGGAGCATCGGCATTTCTACGAATATCAACTCTTTTCCTCCGCCAACGCTTAACTTATCGCCGGTCTTTACCACCTGGAAATCCCAATCTTGATAGTATTGACCCTTCAATGATTTCACAGCATTCGTAGTACAATAAATGGGAGTATTGGGAATGTGTTTCATGAGGGACGGAAGAGCGCCACTGTGGTCTACTTCTCCATGATTCGCTACAATATAATCTATCTTATTTAAATCAATTTCTAGTGCCAAATTCTCAACAAATTCTTCGGCAAAAGGAATCCACACGGTATCAATGAGAACATTTTTTTCCTCTTGAATCAAATAGGAGTTATAGGTAGAACCATGATTCGTGGAAAATTCATCTCCATGGAATTTCCTCAGTTCCCAATCAACTTTCCCCACCCAAAAAACCTGGTTTTTTACTTTCTTTTTCATGAAAAATCCTCCTTTTTTATCCTATAAATCCATTGCTGATTAAATAGTGATGAATAACATTTTTACCTTCATCCTGATTTTTTTCCCATTTTCCTTTTTTTCTCTCCCCTGGTGGGAGAGGATTAAGGTGAGG
>DPKX01000012.1 GCA_003542295.1 Candidatus Atribacter hydrocarboniphilus | reverse complement strand
CTCATATTGCCCTCACGACCGCCCGTTCGGCAACTCAGCTCTTAGGTGTTGAGCCGATAGTCGCCATGCTTTCTTTTTCTACCAAAGGAAGCGCCCGACATGAGTTGGTTGATAAGGTTATCGAAGCGACGGCAATTGCTCATTCTTTAAAACCTGAACTGCTTATCGACGGTGAGCTTCAAGGAGATGCTGCTTTGGTTCCCTCGGTTGGGGATAAAAAAGCCCCCGGAAGTAAGGTAGCAGGGAAAGCGAATGTTCTTATTTTCCCCGATCTCAATGCTGGAAATATTTGTTACAAACTAACCGAACGCTTGGCTCGAGCAACTGCCATAGGACCAATATTGCAAGGGTTGGCTAAACCGGTTAATGACTTGTCGCGAGGGTGCAAAGCACAAGACATCGTTGATCAAATTGCCGTGACAGTTTTGCAAACGCAATTTTAGGTTATTTTTTTCGAAGAAGGTCTTTCATTTTTGTCAGGGGAAGGACATTTATTGATTAGAATTCATCTTTGGAATAAATTTGAGAGAAAATAATTCGAAGAAAAGGGATGATGGAAATTGAATATTTTAGTGGTAAATTGCGGGAGTTCAACGGTTAAATATGAGTTGATCAGCATGAATGATAATACCGATAATCAAGCTATTGCCAAAGGATTAGTAGAGAGGATTGGTATTCCTGGTTCTCGTCTTGAATATAAAACCAACCATCAAGTATCCTATTCCAAAGAGAGGGAGGTTCCGAACCACCGGATTGCATTGGAATGGATTATCGAGGTGATGACCGATCCTGAAATTGGGGTTATTAAGGGTCCATCAGAAATTGATGCTGTTGGTCATCGGGTTGTCCATGGGGGAGAAAAGTTTACTGCTTCAATTCTTATTGATGATGAGGTTTTGAAGACCATTCGAGCCTGTTCAGAGTTAGCACCCCTTCATAACCCACCAAATATTTCTGGAATTGAAGCCTGTCAAGAACTTATGCCAAAAGCTCCACAGATAGCAGTATTTGATACTGCTTTTCACGGAACGATTCCTGAGTATGCCTATATCTATGCTATTCCCTATGAATATTATGAGAAATATGGTATCCGTCGTTACGGTTTTCACGGTACTTCACATCGATATGTGGCAGGAAGGGCAGCCAAGATGATGGGTAAAGACCCTTCCGAACTGCGTTTGATAACTTGTCATATGGGCAGTGGAGTTAGTTTTACCGCGATTAAAAATGGGAAATCAATTGATACTTCAATGGGTTTTACTCCCTTGGAAGGTTTAGTGATGGGAACCCGTACTGGAGATTTGGACCCCTACATCCTTCTCTATTTGATGGAGAAAGAGAACCTTTCGACAAAGGAAATGGATCAGATTTTAAATAAAAAGAGTGGTGTCGTTGGGATATCGGGGTTGTCAAGTGATACTCGTGATATCGAAGCTGCAGCTCCAACCAATCATCGTGCCCAACTGACGCTCGATATCATAGCCTATCGAGCCAAAAAATATATTGGAGCTTATTATGCTATTCTTGGAGATCTGGATGGAATTGTTTTCACAGCTGGCATAGGAGAAAATTCATCTTATATTAGAAAAACCATTTGTGAGGGTCTTGAACCTTTAGGAATTTCTATAGATAAAGATAAAAATACAGTAAGGAGGAAGGAGGCTTTCATCAACTCCGATCAATCGAAGGTTAAACTTATGGTTATTCCAACCAATGAGGAGTTCATGATTGCCTTGGATACCTATCAGTTAGTTCATGATTTGGAGAGATGATTATGAAGGTTTATATTGGCGATGTAAAGAAAGAGGTGGGATGGACAAGTAAAGAAAGTCTCAGTAAAAATTTTCCACCGCTTTCTTTTGGTGAAGAAAAAATTCCCTTTGCTCAGCCGGTTCGGGTGTATTTGACAGTAACCAATTTTGGTCCGGGATTGTTGCTGGAAGGAAAAATTGAAACTGCTTTGATATTTCCTTGCTCTCGATGTCTCGAACCTTTTATCTACAAAATGGAAGCTCCTCTTAAACTTGAATTTCGTAATCTTGACCGGATTACCCGCGAATCGGATTTCGAAGCAGAAGCCAAAAGTGCTGATGATATGTATTATTATCATGAAGAGGATGCAGTAATAGATATAAAAAGAGGAGTTATCGAAGCTTTGTTGGTTTATTTTCCAATGAAACCGATTTGTGCTGAAGAGTGTCAGGGCTTGTGTCCAATCTGTGGAATAAATCTCAATCAAAGTCATTGTGATTGCAAAAAAACCAATATCGATCCGCGCCTGGCAGCTTTAAGAAAAATTAAACTTGAAAAATAAAGTTTAAATGAACTGATATCATAACTATTTTTCATAGTTTGCAATATAGAATAAAGTATTTTATACTATGGGGCAATCAAAACCGACCCTTATTTGAGATGAGTATTTTCCCATAATTAGTTACTCTTGATTATTGGAAGGGTATTCTATTATAATGAGTTTTCATTTTTTAATATAACAGGGTGAGCCTGGTGTTGTTACCTGCACCAGATGAGGATGAAAATAGATACTCAGAAGTTAATCTCCCCCTTTAGCAAAGGGAGTTAGGGGGGATTTGAATTTTTTCCTGCTCCGTCATTGTGAGGAGTTCAACCGTTTTTTGGTTGGACGACGTGGCAATCTCATTTAGAATTTTTTTAAAAATAATGAAAGGATGAGATCCTCTCGGCTTCTGAATACGAAGCCTCAGG
>DPKX01000265.1 GCA_003542295.1 Candidatus Atribacter hydrocarboniphilus | reverse complement strand
GTAATTACCAATCTACCCGATTGGGACTCCCCTTTCAAGAGAAAAAGCTATTTTGGACAGATGTGATAAGAAATATATTATTAAGAACAATAATTGGAAGCTATTAATGGTATATTAGTAAAAGGAAAATACCTACCTACAAGAAGGAGTGATCATTTTGGGAGAAAAACCATATTCTCTAAGTTTTAGTTTGGAAGATAAAACCGCTCTAATTACTGGAGCTGCAAAAGGAATAGGTAAAGCCATTGCCCAGGTATTTTCGGAACACAAGGCAAACATTATATTGGTTGATTTAGATCAGGACGTGATCAATGTAGCCAAATCCCTTCCAGGAGGGACAAGCCAAAATCTTCCTATTGTTGCTGATATTACTAAAAATGCTGACCTTAAGAGAATTCATCAAGAAAGCTTTAAAGTATTTCCTCGAATTGATATTTTAGTAAACAACGCCGGAGTAGGAATGTTGGATGATGCTGAAAATCTTTCCGAGGAAATTTGGGATAAAACGATGGCAGTAAATTTGAAAGCTCCTTTTATGCTCTCTCAAATAGTTGGTCGAGAGATGATCAAACAGAAAAAAGGGAAAATTATCAACATTGCTTCTCAGGCGGGATTGATCGCCCTTGATAAGCATGTAGCTTATTGTTCCAGTAAAGCTGGGATTATTGGTATGACGAAAGTATTAGCTCTGGAATGGGCTGAATATGGTATTAATGTCAACGCTATTGCTCCAACCGTTATTCTCACTGAATTAGGTATTAAAGCCTGGTCAGGAGAAGTTGGAGAAGCCATGAAAAAGAAAATTCCTCTTGGTCGTTTTGGTTATCCAGAAGAAGTAGCGGCTGCAGCCCTTTATCTAGCCAGTGAGGCTTCCAATTTGGTAACTGGTGAAACCCTGGTTATTGATGGTGGATATTGCATTCAATAATTTTTTAACCTTTATGTTGTTTTTATTAATAATTGATTTTTTAAAGGAGGAATTGCCTTGAAATTAGAAAATAAAATTGCCATAGTAACCGGTGCTGGACAGGGAATAGGAAAAGCCATTGCAATTGGTTTAGCCAAAGAAGGGGCTGCGGTGGTGGTTAATGATTTAAATGAGAAAAATTGCCAGGAAGTGGCTCGAACCATAGAACAAGAATACCATCGTCCTAGTTTGGTGGTTATTGGGGACGTCAGTTTGCGAAGTACTGCGGTGAAAATTAAAGAAGAAGCTCTAAACAAATTTCATCGAATTGACATCTTGGTCAATAATGCTGGGATTATGATATCCGGATTGGTGATCGATTATAAAGAAGAAGATTGGGATAAAATTTTTGCCGTAAATGCAAAGAGCGTGTTCTTAATGTGTCAAGAAATCGGTCGAGTTATGGTCGAACAGCGATCGGGGAAAATTATCAACGTTTCTTCTATAGGTGCAAAAAATGGAGACGTTGCTCAAGCAGCTTACGCAGCAACCAAGGCAGCTGTGATGAACTTTTCCCGGGCTTTATCAAGAGAGTTTGCGCCATTAGGGATCAACGTTAATTCTATTTGTCCAGGTATTGTGGATACTCCATTAGGTCAGGTAAATTTAAATGATCCGGTCAAGAAAGAGAAATTCATCAAAATGACTCCCAAAGGAAGAATCAGCATTCCAGAAGATCTAGCCGGTATTACTGCTTTTCTTGCCAGCGATGATGCCGATTTCATTGTGGGTCAGGCAATCAACGTTGATGGAGGAATTTTATATTATTAATTATTGGGGTTGAATAATATTTTATTTTTGGGGGGATTCATCTAAAAAACGAAGGGAGCTGTCGCTGTTGCCTGTGGAATACATTTTAGGTATTGATTTGGGTACGTCATCCCTTAAGGCATCGCTTCTCGATTTGCATCACGCAAAGATAATATCAGAATCAGTTGAGCTTACAGTATCTTATCCCGATTCTTATTCAGCTGAACAAAATCCAGATGATTGGTGGGAAGCTTTTCGAACTTTAATCCAGAAAATAAAACAACTTATTGGAGATTTAAATTCTATTCAAGCTATTGGATTATCTGGCCAAATGCTTGGACTAATTAATCTTGACGGGAAAGGACAACCCTTAAGGCCAGCATTGATTTGGTGTGATCAAAGAAGCTTTAATGAGTTGAACGAAATGAAAGAAAAAATTGGTGAAGAAAAACTATTACAAAATACAGCAAACACACCACTCACTGGATATTGGCTTCCCAAACTTTTATGGCTCCGTAAACACGAAAATGATATATTACAAAAATCTAGACATTATCTTCTTCCCAAAGATTATCTCCGTTATCGGTTAACTGATGAATATATCACTGAAGTTTCCGATGCCTCAGGAACTTTACTTTTTGATGTTGCACGCCGAACATGGTCAGAAAATCTCATCAAAGATTTAGATTTTGATTTTTCCTGTTTTCCCCAAGTGGTTGAATCAACCGAGATAACTGGACGCGTTACTTTAAAAGCATCACAGGAAACAGGGCTCCCAGAAGGAATTCCAATTGTTGGGGGTGGGGGTGACCAGTCTTCCGGAGGCATTGGTCTTGGAGTTATTGATAAAGGTATTATGTCATGCGTATTGGGAACTTCTGGAGTTGTTATGGTTCAAACCGAGGAAGCTAAAATTGATCGTAAAAATAGAGGTTTACATTCCTTTTGTTATTCTATTCCTGGGAAATGGTTTCTGATGGGTTGCACCTTGGCGGCGGGTGGCTCATATCGTTGGCTTCGTCACTCTTTACTTCATCTCCAAAAGGATCTGACTTACGATCAACTCAATTCATTAGCTAATGAGGTTAAACCAGGAAGTGAACAGCTGGTATTTCTTCCTTATCTTATAGGTGAAAGAACCCCTCATTCTGATCCTAATGCTCGGGGAGTATTTTTTGGCTTGAGTTACCAACACGATATTCGCCATATGATCCGAGCTGTTATTGAAGGAGTGGCCTTCAGTCAAAGAGAATCGGTAGAAATATTAAAAGACTTTGGACTTGAAGCTGAACGTTTGATTGTTTCAGGTGGAGCCGCTAAGAGTCAATTATGGTGTCAAATCATGGCCGATGTTACTGGCATTGAAGTCGTAACTACCAATATTGATGACCCAGCTTCGGTTGGAGCAGCCTTTATTGCTGGGGTCGGTACTGGTGTTTTTGATTCATTTCAAAGCGGATGTGGAAGGTTTATTCGTTATGGAAATGTTTTAGAACCATCTTCAGAAAATAATCGGGTTTATCAGTTATTATTTGAAAAATACCAGAAACTTTATCAAGTATTAAAAAATTATTACCAAAATTTTCAATTAACATGAAAAAACCAACAAATAGTCTTATTTAATAATAGATTGGAAACTGAGAATAGATAAATATGCCTCAAGGGGGTCAACTACATGAAGAAGTTTATCAATAAATATGAAAATCTTATCGAAGAAATGGTTGAAGGATATGTACTGGCAAATTCAGATAAAGTAAAGCGTCTTCCTACTGAAAGAGTTTTAGTGTATGCCAACGCACCAATTCAAGGGAAAGTGGGTGTGATAACCGGTGGGGGTTCAGGGCATAAACCAGCTTTTATTGGATATATCGGGAAAGGTCTTTTAGATGCCGTAGCAGTCGGAGATATCTTTGCTGCTCCCCCCGTCCAGCGTTGTTATGAAGCGATCAAGGCAGCTGATGGTGGCAAAGGGGTATTGGTATGTATTGGGAATTATTCTGGTGATACTATGAACTTTGGAATGGCTGCAGAATTGGCTCAAGCAGAAGGGATTCCGGTAGAAATCTTAGTAGTCAATGATGATGTTGCGTCATCTCCAAAGGATAGGATGGATAATCGACGAGGGGTTGCTGGTGAAGTGGTTCTCTGGAAAATTATGGGAGCCTTAGCTCAAGAAGGAGCAGACCTTGCCACCCTCAAAGAAGTTGGGAACCGAACAATCTTTA
>DPKX01000272.1 GCA_003542295.1 Candidatus Atribacter hydrocarboniphilus | reverse complement strand
GATGTTGGTCGTCCTGCTTCATCCTGCAATGGGTAGGTCACAATGGTATATTGGAATCCAGTGGCAATGAGTCTTCGAAATAAAGCCCGTTTTTCATCTCTCTTTTGATGTATGGTAGGAAGAGTGGCCTGATTCAATCCCGGATTTTGATTCCACTTTTTTTTCAGTTCGTCTTCCAAAAAAGGGGTATTCGAGAAGCTTCCCGGCCAGAAAGCTGAAATTATATCAGTAATAATCATCACTGGTGCTTCGATCAACGCTGGAGGAGAACTGAGATATACTCTCAAGGATCCCTTTTCGATAAGTGGTGGACGGAGGGTGACGTGATTAATCCATGTCTCTAAAAAACCATAAACTTCATTAGTTGAAGCAAACTTTATTTGTTGAACAAAGGATGCCAAAGTCTCATCTTCAGAAAAATAAAGAATTTTTTGCTCAATTTCCATCAAAAAAGCTGTTAGCAAAGCAACCAACTCATCTCGAGTAGGATCTAACCCAGAAAGTTTTGAGGCATTAATAGAAATATTGAAAGTTTTGGTAAAAATTTGGTGAAGGACCTGATAAACCTCTTGTGGTGTTCGGCAGGATTCAATAGTTCGCCAAGATTTGACCAGCTGATCAAATTTCAATAAAGATTGAGGGGAATCTTTTAAGAAATCTCTCCATCCTTCAATTCCCCGAGGTGATAGGCGATAAGCCTCTTTGACAGAAATATCCGTTTCTCCTAATAATGGGTCGGTTAGAAGATGAAGAGTTTCTTCTTCTGGCCAATTATTTCGACCAGCACTTCGTAATCGTTTGAGAATTCCCCACAAAGGGGATTCCTTGGCTGAAAAGCCTTGCAGGAATTGAAAAGGAATCTGGTATTTCTGCAATACTTCTTGAAAAGTTTTTCTTCTTTGGGGAGGGATGATCGTCACAATATCATCCCAACCGGGGAATTGACCCCATTGAGTAAGTTGACCTTTCTCTTTCGACCATAAAACCAACTCACGAGCAATGGTTTCATATTGATGACGGGNNGGGAATCTCCAGCTGCAATTTCACCAATTGGAACCGGATTATTTATCGGTAAGGGAAGATTAGAATGGTCTGGTTGCAAAGGAAAATCTTCATCAAATAGTGGGATTCCGCACCAAGGCTTGATAATATAAACCAGACTGTAGTTCGAATTCAAACAATGCAATAATTGCTTTTGTCCCGGAGTGAATTGAAAAAAACCAATAAAAATAAAAGTATTTTTATTAATCCAATTTTTTAACTCTTCATTTTGCCAGGATTTTCTTATCAGATCGGCAGTTAAACCCGGTATTTGAAGGTTATCACTGAGTTGATACTGTTCAAATTCCTTGAGGTATCTCCGGTAAATCCAACATAACCAACTGGTCGGATCCTGGATTTGATTACAAAGGGAATCATCAAAACAATCATCACAACCCATAAAGCGATTAAAATCGCTCCAACTCACTTCTTCGCGGAGGAGTTCGCGGATGCTTTCCAAAATATGAGTGACACATTCTATTCTTCGTAATCCCTCCGGAACGTCGATAGTTTCAGTTTTTTCATTCAATTCTTTCCAGAGATAATGAATCAACAACCAATTTATACTCTGATCGATTTCTTTCCTTTTCGGCGGTATACTCACCTGGTTCTTCAAAAGAGCATGAATTTCATTATATAAGTCATTCCATTGAAAAATTTTGGGTTCTTCAAAAGGACTCATTTCACGAAATTCACTTTTATCTGATAAAGAAGGAACAATGATAATCGGGTTGATTACTTGAGTAGTTAATTGACAAAGATGTTCTTTGACATCACTTAAACGTTTATAGAGAAAGAATTCAAACGGCAATTTAGAAAACCTTCCTCATGCTATTTTTAACTTTATACTCCTTTGCAATCATTCTTTTTCCTTCTCAAAGATTTATTCACTTTCCACCTATAATGTATTCTATTATAATGGAAATTAGATCTCTTTATTGTTATCGAATCGTTTAGATAGCTTTTTTATTAACCATTCAACAAAAAATCAAAAAAGGAAAGGGGAGTTCACTGTTTTCTTATAATCACATGATAAACCTTTCAAAAAATATTTGAGGTGCAATGCAATGAATAGAAATACTTTTAAATGTTTACTTCTGGCTTTTATTCTCTTTTGTCTAATAAATATTGGTAATTTAGCAGTAGCTTATTCTGAAGAAATTCCACTCATTCCCTTGCGAGATTTCTTCCGGAATCCCGAACAATATTCTTTTAGCCTCTCTCCAAAGGGAGATTATTTCGCCTTTCTTGCACCTTGGAAAAACCGTTTGAATATTTTCGTCCAAAAAGTAAATGAGACTGAATCTAAGCGTATTACCTCGGTTACCGATCGGGATTTAGCCGGATATTTCTGGGCAAGTAATAATCGAATTGTTTACCTTCGCGATCAAGCCGGGGAAGAGAATTTTCATTTATTTGCGGTGAATATTGATGGTTCGAAACCAATCGAATTAACTCCCTTTCCAGGAGTTAGAGCCGAGGTAGTCAACCCTTTAAAAGAAAACGACCGAGAAATGATCATTTAACTTAATCAAAGAGATCCAACCGTGTTTGATGTTTATCGGATCAACGTTGAAACCGGTGAATTAACATTAGTCGCAGAAAACCCTGGAAATATCACTAAGTGGCTCACCGACCACGAAGGATACTTACGAGTGGCTAAAGCTGTTGATGGTAATAACACCAATATCTTGTATCGGGAAAAAGAGAATCAACCATTTCAAAATATTATGGCAATCAGCTATAAAGAAACCTTTATACCTCTTTTATTCACTCATGATAATCAATAACTCTATGCTCTTTCTAATTTGGGAAGAGACAAAGCGGCTTTAGTCGTATTTAATCCAAAAGAAAAAAAAGAAATCGAGCTTATATATGAGAATCCCGAGGTTGATGCGAGCTCTATATTTGTTTCTGATAAAAAGAAAAAGCTTCTTGCTGTCTCTTATATAACAAATAAGCCCCCCTACCATTTTTTTGACGGTGCAATAGAATATGTATTTCAGGATATTAAAAAGAAAGTACCCGGATATGAAATAAGCTTAGTAAATTTCAATAAAGATGAAAATCGCCTCATCTTTCATACTTTAAGCGATAAATCTCTTGGTGCTANNTGGAAAACAGAGAAATGCAAAAAATTGGTGAGGCAAGTCCCTGGCTCCAAGAAAAGTATTTATCCGACATGAAACCGATTCAATATACTTCTCGAGATGGATTGATCATCCACGGATATCTTACCCTTCCCCGAGGAATCGAACCTAAAAATTTACCAGTCATCGCTAATCCTCATGGCGGTCCATGGCTTCGAGATATTTGGAGATATAACGCCGAAGTTCAATTTTTAGCCAACCGAGGTTATGCTGCACTACAAATGAATTTCCGCGGTTCCGCTGGGTATGTGCGTTCATTCTGGGAAGCCAGCTTTAAGCAGTGGGGCAGAAAAATGCAGGATGATATTACCGATGGGGTTCAGTGGCTTATCGATCAGGGTATTGCCGATCCAAAGCGTATCGGTATTTATGGGGGTTCCTATGGTGGTTACGCTACCCTAGCTGGGATAACTCTCACTCCTGATCTTTATGCTGCTGCCGTTGACTATGTGGGAGTCTCGAATATCTTAACATTTTTAGATTCCATTCCTCCTTGCTGGGAGCCACTTCGCCAGCAATTTTATGAAATGATCGGTCACCCAGTGGAAGATAAAGAACTCCTTGAATCGGTCTCCCCAGTTTTTTTAGCCGATCGGATCAAAACTCCACTCTTTATCGCTCAGGGCGCTAATGATCCTCGAGTAAATAAAGCTGAGTCGGACCAGATTGTGGCTGCATTGGAAAAAAGAGGAATCAGTGTTCA
>DPKX01000277.1 GCA_003542295.1 Candidatus Atribacter hydrocarboniphilus | reverse complement strand
AAGGTTGGGCTTTCCCCAATCGTTAGATTGGGAAACAAGAATAGGAGTAGGATTTTGAGAAATTAAAGGATAATTATCCACGGAAAGGATAACTTTCAAGTCCGAAATGTCTTTCCCAACGGTTTTTAAAAAAGAAAAGCGAAGTAAATCCAAATATTTTTGTTCGACCTTCTCCCGTGCCAAGCTGGAAGGAACACCAAGAATTAATTCATTGTCACGAAAGGAAATAGGATGAATTGTTTCAATCCAAGCCGCATATTCTGGAACTGATAATTGCTTTTCCAAATAAGAGATGGTTTTTATCCACAACCCATCTAATGTGCTTGATACATCATTCATAAAAAGCCACCCCAACTTATTTAATTGTAATTCACAAGGATATCCACAAGGAATTCTAACCCCCTGGATGAGGGCAATAGAAATTTGCAAAAGCGCATGACAAGGGGTTATATGAGTAAGGAGAGAACAATAAAATATTTTTTTTAAAATTCTACTCTCGTCCTATTAAACCATAAAGGAAGGGTTCTTGGCAAGTTATCCACAAGTTGTCAACAGGTGTGGATAACTTTTTTGTTATAACTTTTCCCTTGGTGTTGAATAGTATATCATGAGGAAGCTATTTATCGAAAATTTGAATAGATGATATATGAAGATAAAAACTTGAGGAATAATCAAAGTGTGAACGTCGACGGTTTAAAAGAGAGGTACGTGAATAGGAATCTCTTTTCGTTTCTTAAAATTTGAGAAAACCGACTTTTCCACAGCTGAAACCAAGATATTCACAGATTCTTGTGGATATCTACTCTTCAACTAAAGGGATAAGTAGTGACTTTCAATGTTACCCTATTTTTCTCCCATCAAGCACTGATGCTCCTGAGAGGGGGAAAAAATTAAACATTGAAAGCGTTTTGGAAAAAATCCCCTCATAGAAAAAACCTTATCCTTTTACTGCGCCTTGAGTGAGCCCACCAACCAATTGTTTTTGTACAAATAGAAAGAGAATAAAAACCGGAATACAGATGAGAACCGAGGCGGCCATAAGATTTCCCCAATTGGTTTCATATTGACCAACAAAGTCGAATATGCCAACTGGAAGAGTTCTTTTGTCTTGGCTGGTTATGAAAGTGAGAGCAAACATAAATTCCTGCCACGTAAGGAAAAGAATATAGGCGGCAGTTGCGCCAACACCAGGTCGTACCAATGGAACGACTATTTTCCAGAAAGCCTGAAGCTGCGAACAACCATCGATCTGAGCCGCTTCTTCCAGTTCTTTTGGAATACCAGCAAAAAACCCTTTTAACAACCAAACTCCAACCGGAACCGAAAAGGCAAGGTACCCAATGATGAGCGACGCAAAAGTATCAATAAGGCCTGCCTGACTCATGATTCGGTAGAGAGGAACAATGATGGCTGCAAGTGGAAATAGTTGGCTAAGCAGGAGAAGATTGAAGAAAAACTTTTTTCCTGGGAATTGTAATCGAGCATACCCATAAGAAGAAAAAAGAGCGACGAAAATAACGATAGCGGTCGTTCCCAGGGAAACCGAAAAGCTATTTATAAAATAACGAACAAACATTGATCCCTTACCAAAAACGTGGAGATAGTTTTCTCCGGTTGGACGTTTTGGAATTAAATAAGGTGGAGAAGTAAATTGTTCGTCAGGGGCCTTAAGAGACATGGAAAGCATGACTGAAAAGGGGAAAAGAACGAAAACTAAAAGGAGAATCACCTGAATAGCAGTAATAATAAGTCCACTCCAATGAGTTTTCATTGTTCTGCCCCTTTCTGATGCTGGCTAAGCCAAACATAAAAGAGGCTAAATATCAGAAGGAATAAAAAATCAAAAATTGCGAACCTTGAAGCATCACCAAAACGAAATCTCTTGAAAGCTAAATCATAGACATAGGTAGGGAAAATATGGGTACTTTCAGCTGGTCCACCACCGGTCATTACATAAATTAATTCGAAATAATTAAATGTCCAAATAAAGGTAAGCAAGAAAGTGATGGTGATGATTGGTTGCATGGAGGGAAGAGTGACATAGCGAAATTGTTTCCACTTCCCAGCGCCATCAATATTAGCAGCCTCATAAAGTTCAGAAGGCACTCCTTGTAACCCAGCTAAGTACATAAGCATAGAAAAAGGAAAACCCTTCCAGATTGCCGAGAATATCACAGCGTATATTGCTGAACCTGGAACACTAAGCCATGTTAAATATTGATCTATAAGCCCAAGGCTTTTCAAATAATGATTAAGGAGACCAAGCTGAGGATCGTAGATTAACCTCCAAACCATACCAGCAACCACTCCGGGCATAACCCAGGGGAGAATCATAATACCACGTACCAGAGAACGACCCCAAAAAGGCTTATTTAAAACTATTGCCGATCCCAATCCTAAAAGAAGCTGGAAAAAAACTACCAGAACCGTCCAGATAATCGAATTTTTAAAAACCAACGGCAACATTTTATTGCCAAAAAGTTTGTTATAGGCAGTCCAGCCGAGAAAACGAGAAGAGGTTAGTGACATATCACTTAAGCTATAATTTAGGGTGAGAAATAAGGGATAAATAACAAGGATTATTAAAAGAATTATTGATGGCAGGGTGAAAGAATACCCAGTAAGCCAGTCTTTTTTCATGGAATCCTCCAGATAATAGCATTATAAGGCTCAAAACCATCAAAACTAGTAATATTCTGAAACAATACGCAATCAATGTATATATAATTGGAAAGTATCTTAATATTCAAAAGAAAATTAGAAATAAAGGCAAGTAACTGTATTTATTTAAACTAACCAAAAATTTCATAAAAAATGAATTAAAAGTAGTTCTGGGCAAAGTTCTTTGCCCAGAACTACTTTTAATTC
>DPKX01000102.1 GCA_003542295.1 Candidatus Atribacter hydrocarboniphilus | reverse complement strand
TTGTTCAAATCCGGCAGAGAAAAATCTATGTAAGCACCTTCGCTCCGACCAATCCAATTCCTCTGCATAGCGAGAACTCGTTCCGGCCATTCTCCAAGAGTGTTGATGTCATTCAACAAAGCCTCAGCATATTGGGTGATTTTTAAATACCATTGACTCAGCATTTTTCGAATAACCGGTGTTCCACATCGTTCACAGTTCCCTTCCACAACCTGTTCGTTGGCAAGAACTGTAGCGCAAGAAGGACACCAATTTACTTGACCGGCTTTTTTATAGGCTAAATTGTTTTTATAAAATTGCAGGAAAAACCACTGAGTAAATTTATAATATTCTGGTTCACAGGTTATGATTTCTCTCCGCCAATCATAACTGATACCAATTCGTTTTAAAACTTCACGCATTTTATCTATTTTATCATGGGTCCAAACCGATGGATGAATGTTGTTTTTGATTGCAGCATTTTCCGCTGGCAAACCAAAAGAGTCATAGCCCATGGGATGGAGAACATTAAAGCCTTTGCGGGTAAAATACCGGGCTACGACATCTCCAATCACGTAATTCTTAACGTGACCCATATGAGGATCGCCAGAAGGATAAGGAAACATTTCTAAAACATAGTATTTTCTTCGTTCGGGGTTGGTTTCTACCTGAAAGAGTTTATTATCTGACCACTTTTTTTGCCATTCCAACTCAATTGCATCAAAATCATAATTCTCTCGCAAACTGCTTACCCCCTATATGGAAAAAGCCCGTCCCGTAAGGACGAGCTTTATTATACTGGTGGAGCTGAGGGGAGTTGAACCCCTGGCCTCCTCCACGCCAAGGAGGCGCTCTCCCAACTGAGCTACAGCCCCAAAATTACGTAGCAGACGACCTATATTATAGGAGAATCACATTCATCAGTCAACGGATTCATCAAAAAAGCTTAAAGTTTAGCTAAGACATGGTTTTCAAATATTTCTTTTACGTTTTGTTCAGTTACCCCAGAGATAACTTCATCGTTAATCCGAATATTAGGCCCGAGAGAACACTTTTCTAAACAGAAGGTGGCACCAATACTCACTCGGTCTTGCAGGTCGTGCTCTTTGGCTAATTCAAGCAAACGCTGGAGAAGGTTATAAGAACCTTTCAAGTAGCAGCTGGTCCCAACACACACAGCAATGTCAATCTTCTGAGATTCTTTGGCTTCTTGAATTCGAATATATTCTTGGCTGATTCTCCGGCGAGACCGATAACTGGTATGAAGGACTTTTTCGGCTTCTTCGCTATTGGGTTTTTCTAACCATTTCTCATAGAGGTATTTTAATGANNGGATTATCCTGAGATTTTCGAATCGTGCTCATCCGGTCGGCATTATAGAGACCCTGAGCTCTTTTGCGGAGTGTCAGTTCTCGGTCGGGATGGGCTAAAGGCATACCGCCACCACCGATACATCCTCCTGGACAATTCATGACTTCGACTAGATCATAATAACGCTTTCCTTCTCGAATGTCTTTCACTAAACGTTGCAAATTCGCTAAACCGTGAACCACGGCTACTTTTACCGTTCGACCGTCAAAATCGACCTCGGCTTCTCGCAAACTTTCAAAACCTCGAACTCCGCTAAATTCAACATTTTTGAGTTCTTTTCCAGTCAGTCTTTCGTATGCATAGCGGAGAACCGCTTCGGTAACTCCTCCGGTTACTCCAAAGATGACCCCAGCTCCCGTCCCTAAGCCTAATGGCACATCAAATGGAACCGGCTCTAATTCTTTAAAATCAATATTGGCCGATTTAATCATTTTGATGATTTCCTGAGCAGTCATGACAATATCCACGTCCGGTTTTCCTTCGGTTTGAAACTCCGCNNGAGCCTCAAATTTCTTAGCCGTACACGGCATGATTGAAACCGAAACGATTTCATCTAAGGTTTTATTTTCAGCTTTGGTCAAAAAATTCTTAATCACTGCTCCAAACATCTGTTGTGGAGATTTGGCACTGGATAAGTTATTTAAATAGAAAGGATAATTCCTTTCAGCATAAATCACCCAGGAGGGGCAGCAAGAGGTAAAATGGGGAAATGGACCTCCTTTGGTCAAACGTTTAAAGAATTCCTCGGCCTCTTCAACGGTGGTCAAATCAGCACTGAAGGCTGTATCGAATACTCGGTCAAATCCAATTTTTTTCAAGGCAGCAGCAATTTTCCCAGTACTGATCTCTCCCGGTTCTAATCCAAAAGCTTCTCCAACTGCCACTCGAACTGCCGGAGCAATCTGTGCCACGACAAATTTCTCTGGATCTAAAACTGCTTCCCAGGCTTTATCTACTTCAGACTTTACAATCAAAGCAGCCGTTGGACAACGAACTGAGCACTGTCCACAATAAACACATTCCACTTCGCTGAGTTTTTTCCCAAAAGCCGGTTCCACCAGCGACTTTGAACCTCGCTGGGTAAAATCGTAGATTCCAATACCTTCAATTTCTTTACAGGTTCGAACGCAATCACCACAAAGAATGCATTTATTCGGATCGCGAACCAAAGAGAAGGAAGAGGTATCTAACGGAAGGTCGTCCGTCCTTTCACCAAAGGGAACTTCAGTTATATCTAAGCGAGCTGAGAGTTCCTGTAGCCGACAGTTTAGATTTCGTTCGCAGGTGGTACAATCACGTTTATGGTTGGCTAAGAGGAGCTCTAAAACCATTTTACGAGCCTTGAGAATTCTTTGGGTATTGGTTTTAATCACCATTCCTGGTTCAGGTGGAGTCGAACAAGATGGCATAATGCCTCGTCCTTCAACTTCAACCAGGCACATTCGGCAAGCACCATAAACACTTAAATCAGAAAGATAGCAAAAGGTTGGAATATCAATATCTGCTTTGCGAGCTACCTCAAGGATGTTCTTCTCGCCACTTAATTCAATTTCTTGACCATCAATTATTACTGATTTTTTGAGATTTTCATGACTCATGGTTCTTCGACCTCCATTCAACCAATACCGCATCAAAGGGACAAGCTTCGAAGCATGAACCGCACTTAATGCAAGCTTCCTGATCAATTACATATGGGACTTTCGGTCGTCCGGAAATACATTTGACCGGACATACTCGGGCACATTTCCCACAAGCCCGGCATTTTTCCGGATCAATTCGGTATTCTTTCATGGCATTGCAAACGTGAGCAACACAGACGTGATTATTTACATGATCCAGATATTCATCTTTAAAGTAGCGGAGAGTGGTCAAAACCGGATTAGGTGCGGTCTTTCCCAAGCCACAAAGTGATGCATCGCGCACGACTTCAGCGGTTTCAATCAATAAACCCAGATCTTCACCTTTCGCACGAGCTTCAACAATTTTCTGGAGTATATTTAACATATGCTTGGNNAGGGAACACACTTTCCACAGGATTCATTTTGAGTAAAATGAAGGAAATAGCGCGCTAACTCAACAATACAGGTATCTTCATCCAGGGTGACCAATCCACCAGAACCCATAATGGCACCGGCAGTACAGAGCGAATCATAATCCACAGCGAGGTCCAAATGTTGTTCAGTCAAGCACCCACCTGAGGGTCCTCCAATTTGAACCGCTTTGAATTTCCGATCGTTTTGTACGCCTCCTCCAACATCAAAAATGAGCTCGCGAAGGCTGATACCCATTGGAACCTCTGCCAATCCGGTATTTCGTATTTTTCCGGAAAGGGCAAAAGTTTTCGTTCCAGGACTGGTTACAGTTCCAAAGGAACGGAACCAGTCGGCTCCTTTTAAAATGATAATGGGAACATTGGCCAAGGTTTCAACATTGTTAATAACGGTAGGATATCCCCAAAGACCTTTATTGGCAGGAAAGGGTGGTCTCGGATTGGGCATGCCCCGTTTTCCTTCGATGGAAGCTAATAAGGCAGTTTCTTCACCACAAACAAAAGCACCAGCACCTTCTTTTATGGTTAGATCAAAGGAAAAGGAGGAACCAAAAAGGTTTTTCCCTATTAATCCAGCTTCTCGAGAATCGGCTATGGCTTTTTTCAATCTTTTAACTGCTAAGGGATACTCGGCTCGGACATAAATATATCCTTCTTGAGCTCCAAAAGCGTATCCAGCAATTGCCATCCCTTCAATAACCGTATGAGGATCACCCTCCATAACACTGCGGTCCATAAAAGCCCCAGGGTCTCCTTCGTCACCATTACATACGATAAATTTCCGTTCGGATTTGGATAAACGAGCAAATTGCCATTTTCGTCCAGTTGGAAATCCTCCGCCTCCTCGGCCACGCAGCCCGGATTTTAGAATCTCTCCAATGACATCGTCGGGGCTCATAGTCGTAACGACTTTTGCTAAAGCCAAGTAACCGTCGTGAAGTAGATAATCGTCAAGCTCTTCAGGGTCGATGGAACCACAATTACGGAGAACAATTTTCTTCTGCTTCCGGTAAAAGGGAACATCTTTCATCAATGGCCATTTCCGGATTTCCTGGTTGGTTTCTTCCTGATATACCAGGTCATCAACTACCTGGTTATTTTTCAAGGTATCTTCAACTATTCGATCAACATCTTCCAGTTTCACCCTCAGATAAAGTATTCCCTTCGGTTCAATTCTTACTAAGGGACCGGCTTCACACAATCCCATGCATCCGGTTTCTTTGAGTGATGGTTGATGATTATCAGTGGTTTTTTCCACAGTAGCTGAGAGCTGGTTTTTTCCAATTAATTCTTGAAATCTTTGATAAACTGCTTCTGCTCCTTTCGCTAAACACCCTAATCCACCACAGACTAAAACCTGAGCGGTAACTGGTTTATTTTTTAACTCTTGAATGTGTCTTTCCAGTTCTTCTTTAGTCTTGAATGGCATGGACCATTCCTCCCTTGTTTTCTTCAATCAATCCTTCAATGATTTCACGAGTCCTTTCTTCGTTTAACATCCCATAGACCTCTTCATCGATCATCATAGCTGGCGCCAGAGCACAGGCTCCGATACAAGCCACGGTTTCAACCGTAAAAAGAAGGTCGGGAGTCGTTTCCTCGTTTTCTTTTAATCCTAATTGCTCCTTGACGGTTTTTAAAACATTGACTGATCCTTTTACATGGCAAGCTGTTCCATCGCATACTCGAATCAAATGCTTTCCTTTCGGTTTTAAAGAAAATTGTGCATAGAAGGTAGCAACCCCATAAACATAAGCTGGGGATACTCCTAAGGCAGTCGCTACATAGGTTAAAATTTCTTCGGGAAGATAGCGGTAATCGGCTTGAATCTCCTGAAGAATAGAAATTAAATGGGATGCATTTCTATCGTGTTTTTCTAAAATAGCATTCACTTTTTCAAACTGACGACTTAAGGTCAATTCTTGATTATCAATTTCCAATGACATTCACCTCCGGATATACGTTCACCGTAACTTGCTGAGTTACAGAATAATCATCATTTAAATATCAATCTGAATTCAAAAATACTCCAATTTAACCTCTTTTCCTAATTTTAACAGCTCCTCGGTGATTTCTTCTAAAATCCGAGCTTTCAATGAAAGCTCACCTGATAATTTTGGATTCTGGTGAGCCGGATTGATCGCCATTCCAGCATAGATAAGAATTTCATCTGATTCTAATAATAAATGTAACAAACGGCTGGCTCCATCTTGTTTATAAAGAACATCGATATCTCTTACTCCTTGCTTTAGATGGCGGCGAACACTGGCTAAAGTTAAAATTCCCTCGGTGAGAAGGTCTACTCCTTCTAAAATGCCTACCGGGGGAATATCTTCTTTCATAGAATTTAAATCCACATCTATCGGTTTTCTTAAGTAACGGGATACGATATTTCCGGTTGTTCCACCAGAAAGAACTTTCTTCCCGGGAAAGGAAAGAAATTTTTGAGTAATGAACTGATCAATTTTCGGGTCTTCTGGTGGTCCCGCCCATAAAATCGTTTTCCGAGGAAGACGAATTTTCGCTACGATACAGGTCGCATCGTCTCCAGGCATCCCTTTGTAAAGACTTGCCGTCGTTTCGATCACTTTTCTTGACAAAGAATCGGCATCGATATGCTCGTTCACACTACTTTCAAGAAAAGAGGCGATTTTTTCCCATCTCCAGCCTAAATTCCAGATCCCGCCAATACCGGCGTGCACCACTCCGTCGCTCACCGCTACTAACCAATCATTTTTTTGGAGTTTCATGTTTGATTCATGAATAACTCGATTCCCAATTTTTCTTTCTTTCCGTTCGATATGCATCACTCGGCCACTTCGAATCCAGAAGATTGGTGGGCTATCAAATTCAGCAATATAGGCTTCACCGTTTTGAAAAACCTGTATGACTGAAAAAGTAGAATAAGCAATCTTTCTTACCTTACATACCGGCAAGGTTTCCGCCAGGGTTTCTACAACTTCGTCTAAAGGTGAATTCCTCTGAAGCATAGATACGATGATTCGGGTAGTGAGCGTCGATAATATGCTGGCCTTCACTCCACTTCCCAATCCATCGGAAAGGGACACAATAGTAGAAAGCTCGTCTTTCCCGATGCGAACACTATCCCCACATAATTCTTCGCCCCATTTTGATATCTGAGCTTGAGCAACTTCAACAAATATATCGTTCATTCCTCGACATTTTCTCCTCGAAGAATTTTCATGAGCTTGCTGAGCAAGGATTTAGTTTCAGCGGTTGTCTCACCTAAAAGACTGGCAATTTCCTGAGCAACCAACATTTGATTGGTAATAACTTGCTGAGCTTTTTCTAAGGTTTTCCCACGGATTTCTTCCATCATTTGTTCTTGGTCTTTTTGTTTGGTTAAATCTACAAACACCCCCATGAGAAGTCCTGACTTTTCCAAATAAAAAACCGAAAGCTTTACATAAACATTATTATTTTGTGGATAATGGATTTCTTGACTA
>DPKX01000228.1 GCA_003542295.1 Candidatus Atribacter hydrocarboniphilus | reverse complement strand
CTTATAACCATATTTATTTTTAATATCTTGTTCTTCCTCATCTTTTTCCGAAAAAAGCCGTTATCTTTCCAAAACTGGATTAGAATTTTTGTCGTCCCTTTCATATTGGTAATTATCTTACCCTATCACCAGATTGAGCGATTTCTTCTCAATCGATTAGCAGGTTTTCTTCCAGTTTTATCAATTAATACGCTTTTAGTTTTATTTGAACTGATGATTTTGTCTTTCAGTTTGCTTTTTTTATTAAAAATACCTAAAAAAAGCGGGATTGAACTTTTCAGATATTTTTTATTGATTGGTGTCGGTTTTGGTTGCGGACGTTTTTTTAGAAATGTGATTTTAATATGGTACCATCCTCTCAGCTCCTTTTTTGGATATAGCCAATTTTCTAATTTTATAACTGGTTTCTTTATAGCTCAGGAAATCCTTCAAATTCTCATCATTATTGTTAGCAGTGGCTTTTTAGGAATTGGTTTTATAAGACTGCAAAAGAATCAAAAATTTGCTGGTATCCTATCGATTATTTTTGCTTTTTGCATTATAGAAATTGACGCTTTAGTTCGAGTACTTTTTCAATATATACCATCCTTTGCCTTTTTCTCGGCAGTTTATGTGATTAGCATACTACCCCTTCTCTTTATTTTAGGAGGCGTTTTTTTATGGATAACGTATCGTCGGCAAGAGAAAAAAGAATTGGAAATCAAAAAAGAAAATTCCAAACTGGTTTCAGGTTCATCTGGATCATAACTTTTATATTTTTTTTATTCATTCAAAAGGTTTGGGGAGATGAAATCCTAAGATATTCAATTATCTCAAGAGGTATGGTTTTAGGTGAGATGATATATGAAATCAAAACGATGAATGAGGAAATGATTTATCGTTCTTTTTTTATCACCAATCAAGATGAAGAACCCCAAAGAGATATGGAATTGATAGTAAATCGAGAAAATTTAACTCCAGTTCTTTCCAGAAAATGGTTTGAGATTTCCGAAGGTGAAATTATTCTTGAAACCCGGTATAGCAAAGATAAAGCCGAGGTGATTTTAATCTCTCCCTATGGCAAAAAAGAGGTATCCCTAAAGGTCACTGGACCAATATACGATATGGAACAAATATTCTTTCTGCCCAATTTAGAAAATACCGGGAATTTTCAAAATCGGCAATTTTCAGTTCTCGTTCCGGCTTCAGGAATGACTTGGTTGGGAAGAATCAATAAGGTTGATGAAGATGAAAAATCGATTAAATTAAAATACACCTTAGCGGGAGAAATTCTTTACCTACAATATGAGAAGTCCTTTCCCTACCACCTTTTATCTTTAGAAGCTCCCAATCGAGGTTATGATTTAATTTTAAAAGAAGAAATACCCAATAAATAAAAAATTAGGGAGCTTGGCTAGATAGTATCCATGCTCCCCTGAAAACAAAGCCTAAACTTTAATTGCGGTATCAAGAGTTAAAGGAATAATTTGTGAAGCAGTAAAAGGTGCTCTAAACTTCCATCGATATTCAGCACCATAACTGCTTTGAATCCAGATTTCATGATCAAAATCAAGGGCAACAAAAGTACTCACTCTTCCAAAAGGTTTGAGATATCCAATATGAATGCTATCAACATAAACTTCGCCATAGACAAAAGGATCTGCCGAATCAAAATATAATTTGCCAATTCCAGTGGAAAGCCTAACACCAAAACTAAAAAGATCACAGCCGGATATAAAAAAAATAAAAATAGCTAACAGAACAATCAATGCTACAGATTGAGTTCTTTTCCCGAACATTTTTTGGTGTTCTCTTTTTATAAGTTTATAATTCGTGCAAATAACTATAATGTGCAATCCTCCATTTTATGGAAGGTAAAATACTTGTCCGCTATAGGTTGGTGTAATATATTTGCAGCAATAACTACCAGTACCAAAACTATAATCCACAACTTCAACATAATAGGTTCTTCCAAAAGTAACATTTCCCCCAAGACACGAGGAACCAACTACATTAGCGCCATCAATTACACCCCAAGAATTATTTTCTACGTAAAGAGTACCATATACCCAAGAACTATTAGTACAAATTCTAATATATCCAGTAGCTGGAGTGATTGGAACATCAACAACAACCCCACATCCGGCAATTACCAAGGTTACTAGAACAGCTGTAACCAAAGAAAACAACCTAAACTTTTTCACTGCCTTACCTCCTTTATTTATTTCTATTGTATCTTAACTTTTTAAATACTTATCTGTCAATACAAACAAGTTTCTGATTTTCAACTTTTACTGTTCCGGTTGAAGCTCTAATTAACCTATCCATTATTGCATACCCCAAACCGCTGCGTTCAACTGGAATAGCTATTATAGCTCGAAAATCCATAAGTTCTAATTTGCGAAGCTGATGAAATAGATTGGCAGCAATCTCTTTTAAATCACCATCTCGGCTGAGGGGAAAAATCTTATCATCATTCTCCAATATTGAAGTAGGAGTCAAAAGAGCATAATTATCCCTATCGCTTTCAATAAGTTTATCAAAGCTCCCCTCATAAATATACAAGGGAGTTTTCGGTGAATAATGTTTCTTAGTAAGTCCGGGTGATAATAGTTCTTGGGTTTTAGTTTTGGTGGTCACCTTCCCTACTATCCTTTCGATATCTTCAATGGGTATTCCTCCGGGGCGAAGGAGAATGGTTTTATTCTCCTGCACGAAGACGACTGTCGACTCTACTCCTACCAGGGTTGGTCCTCCGTCTAAGATGATATCAACGGAATCTCCAAGATCAGATAAGACGTCTTCAGCTCGAGTAGGACTTACATGTCCAAAACGGTTAGCACTGGGGGCAGCAATTGGACATCGGGAATATTTGATAAGTTGCAGAGCAACCGGATTAGATGGCATCCGCACCGCTACAGTGTCTAAACCAGAGGTGACGATATCCGGTACGTTTTCTTTTTTGGGAAGAACCAAAGTTAGCGGACCAGGGCAAAAAGCATCAATGAGTTTTTTAGCAGTTGATGAAATAGCGATACATAAAAGATTAAAATCCTTTTTCTCAGCAATATGAACAATAAGAGGGTCAAAACGGGGACGTTTTTTTGCTTCGAAAATTTTTGCTATTGCCCTTTCGGAAAATGCACATCCACCAAGACCATAAACAGTTTCAGTGGGAAAAGCAACCAAACCATCTTGACGAATAATTTCTGCGGCTTTGAGTATATTTTTTTCCGTCGGTTCTAATATTTCTTTCAATATTAAACCTCCAAAACAAATTAAACATTCTTATAAATTATAAAAGGACTTGATAAGAAGGACAAGAAGAAGATGGAAAGATGAGATTCTCACACTGGAAAGCATCACTTAGGATGATAGTAATTTTTAGTTTTCATTACTCACTCTTCACTATATAAAACCTACCGATATCCACCAACTGTGAGGTATCGAATGAGGTCATCCCAATTGGT
>DPKX01000079.1 GCA_003542295.1 Candidatus Atribacter hydrocarboniphilus | reverse complement strand
ACCAGAAAGTTTGAAGAATTAGAAACACATCGAGCAAGCCGGGAAGAAATAGAAGCTTTAGGTTCAGGAAGTTTACGGCGAGCCGTCTGTGAAGGCGATGTTGAAGAGGGTTCGGTAATGGCCGGTCAAATTTCCGGATTGATTCATGAAATTAAACCTGTTTCTGAAATTATCCAAAATATGCTTATAGAATTTCAAAATACCCTTGCTCGACTCACCCTTTTGAAAAAGGAGTAGGCGTTTAATGGACCAATGGGTGTTTCTTTTTCCTGGACAAGGATCGCAACGAGTGGGTATGGTGCAAGATTTTTTAGATCACTATCCCCAGCAAACTCAAGAGTTTTTTAATATTGCTCAGGAAAAAATTGGCGTTGACCTCCTTAAGCTTTCTTTAGAAGGTCCAGAGGAAGAATTGAACCTAACCTATAATACTCAACCAGCGCTTTTAACTCTAAGCGCGCTCATTTATCAGATAATGAGTTCAAAAATTTCATTTACGCCGATTGCTGTGGCAGGCCATAGTTTGGGTGAGTATTCGGCATTGGTTGCCGCCGGTTCGATCACCTTTTACGATGCCGTTTTTTTAGTTAGAAAAAGAGGAGAGATTATGCAGAATGCGGTTCCGGCAGGGGATGGAACTATGGTTGCGGTTATTGGCCTTCCAGACCAACAGTTAAAGCCGCTGATGGAGGAGCTCTCCCATAACGGAAAGGTTGAGATAGCCAATTATAATTCTTCAGAGCAAGTGGTTTTTTCCTTGGAAAAAATCTTAGTTCCTTTGGTCATGGAAAAAGCCAAATCGCGAGGGGCAAAAAAAATTATTGAGTTGCGGGTTAGTGCTCCCTTTCATTCTTCTTTTATGAGGGATGCAGCCCATAAATTTCAAACTATTTTGTCACAAATTTCCATAGCTCAACCTCGGGTAAAGTTTTTAAGTAATGTTACTGCCGATTATTCAAACGATCCAGAAAAAATACGAGAATTACTGAACCAACAAATGGTTTCTCCAGTTAAATGGAAAGAAATAATGGATCGACTCTACCGAGATGGTTATCGGAAATTTGTTGAAATTGGACCGGGAAATGTGTTATCAAAGTTGTTCAAACGGGAATACGGTCAGGTTGAGACTCGTTCAATTCAATCAGCAGCAGTTTTAAATGAATGGATGAAAGAGGCGTCATAAATGGTTGACTTAAGAAACCAAATTGCTATAATCACCGGAGCTGGAAGAGGAATTGGTTTTGCTACGGCAAAAATATTAGGTGGCTATGGAGCAACTCCCATAATCTGTGATGTTTTGCCGGAGTCGGAACTCTCAAAAACGATAGATCATTTACAATCAGATGGCATTGGTGCCTTTTCCTATCGGGTTGATGTAACCAACAAAGAACAAATTGATAAAATGGTACAGGATGTTTTAGAAAGATGGGGTCACGTTGATATCTTGGTGAATAATGCTGGATTAACCAGAGATGCGGCCCTATTAAGGATGAAAGATGAAGATTGGCACCTGGTGCTCAATGTTTGTCTTCAAGGTACATATCAATGCACCAAAAGTGTTTTGAAGTCCATGGTAAAAAGGAGGTATGGTCGGATCATTAATATTTCTTCAGTGGTGGGGGTAATTGGAAATGCCGGACAGGTAAATTACTCTTCCGCCAAAGCAGCTATCATTGGTTTTACCAAATCACTTGCCCGAGAAGTTGCATCCCGTGGGATCACCGTTAATGCAATTGCACCTGGTTTTTTTGATACTGATATGACCCGGAATTTACCTGAAGCAATTAAGGAAGGGTGGATCAATCAAATACCGGTTGGGCGATTAGGACAACCAGAAGAAATAGCTGAGGCCGTTGCCTTTCTTTCATCACAAGCCGCCGCTTATATTACTGGTCAAACGCTTCATATTAACGGTGGTATGGTGATGTATTAAAACTAATTGAATGTTGGAGGTGCTGGAAATGGATGTTTATTCCAAAGTTAAAGAAATAATTGTTGATCAGCTCGGTATTGAAGAAGATGATGTTGCACCAGATGCTTCCTTTATTGATGATCTGGGCGCTGATTCTCTTGATATCGTTGAGCTCATTATGGCATTTGAAGAAGAATTTGATATAGAAATTCCTGATGAAGATGCCGAAAAGATTACTTCCGTACAAGAAGCAATTGAGTACATTGAATCAAAGTTAAGCTAATTACAGAATTGACAATGCCTTTTAATGAAGCCGAACTTATCGAACTTGAACGTCGGATTGGATATCATTTTGAAAATCGTTCTCTTTTAAAAACCGCCTTATTACACAAGTCGGCGCTAGAAGGGAAAGAAGGGCATTGCAATGATAAGCTTGAGTGGTTAGGTGATGCGGTAGTCGGTTTATATATTGCCGACTACCTTTTTTCTCAGTACGAAAAACCACGAAGCTGGCTTTCAGCAATGAAAGCGAAATGGGCGAGCGAAGAAAGCTTGGCTCAGGTAGCTCGTAATATACACTTGGAACGATTTATCCTTCTCGGTAAAGGAGAAGAGAAGGGTCGAGGACGGGAAAAAAGTTCGATTATTTCCAGCGCGCTGGAAGCCTTGGTTGGTGCAGTATATTTGGATTCAAAATCCTTTGATATGACAAAGAAAGTATTAGATACCATTTTTTCTTCTGAAGGCGGCCTTGAATTGGTATTCCTTTCAGTTAATTATAAAAGCCTCTTACAAACCTGGTCACTTAAGGAACACGAAACTCTCCCATTTTATCAAGTAATGGAAGAATCCTTGGATCGGAAGAATTATCGTATCGCTGTTTTGATTAATGAGAAGGAATTAGCCATTGGTGAGGGCACCAATAAAAAAAAGGCTGAGCAGGAAGCGGCGCGCAAGGCGTGGGAAAAAATCATTGAAGAAAAATATGACCATCGTGATAATCCATGTTTTTAACTCATTTAAATGTTCAGGGTTTTAAATCATTTGCCCATCCGATTACGATTGAGTTCCATCCCGGTTTAAACGTTATTGTTGGTCCAAATGGTTCAGGAAAAAGTAATGTCATTGATGCTCTCCGTTGGGTGTTGGGAGATCATTTTCGGGAAATGCGAGTTTCCCAGGGAAAAGAAGTTATTTTTCACGGAGCAGCCGGAGCAAAACCGCTGGGAATGGCCTTTATTGAAACCCAATGGTCAGATAGCGAAAAGCCCTCTTATTCTATTGGAAGGCGGATCTTTGCGTCGGGAGAATCAGAGTATTTTTTAAATCAAAATCGGCTTCGCTTAAAAGATTTAAAAGAAGAATTACGGAAGATAGGTTTTTTGGTTGATAGTATCGGTGTAGCAGTAGTTGATAACACCAAACTCCAGACTTTGTTTGAATTTCGACCCAGTGACAAATTTTCCCTCTTTGAAATGGCCAGCGGCACTTATGCTGTCAAGGAAAAACTCTCATCGGTGAAATCTTCTTTCATTCGAATTGGCGAGAAAGTATTTCGTTTAAAAGAAAGGGAAAATGAACTTAATCTACAGATTGAAAAAGTTGCTGAACATGCACGGCAGGAAGAAAAATACCTTTCTGAGGAAAAATTGTTTATTGCTCTCCGCAAAGAATATTTTAATCTTCTTATTCAACAGCGATTGAAAAAGTTAAAAGGATTAGAGACTGAAAAAGAAGAAGTTGAAAAAGAGTTAAAACGGTTGGAGGAAGAAGGAACCAACCTTGATCTTTTGTTCAATAAACAAAAAGATTTGCTTCAAGAAAAGGAAAAATTTAAATCACAAATCCTTGAACGAATAGAGAGTCTGCGAGAAGAACAACGCTCTCTTGAGCAACAGATTTATTTTCATCTCACTGAAGCACGACAAAGAGAAAAAAATAAGCTATTCAATCGAGAAGCCTTAAATGAATTGCAGCCAAAAATAGTTCTTCTTCAGAAGAACGTTGAAGATCTCCGAAATAATCCTTTATATCAACGGACCCTGGATGAGTTAGAAGGAAAAGAAAAAGAATTGGAGAAAAAGATTTCAGAGTTTAGAATTCGCAAGGATTCATATAATGAACAAATCAACCAACTCAAACAGGAATGGTCTCGTCTGGTAACTTCAATTGAATATTTTACTGAAGAATTGGCATCGATCGATCGAGAAAAGAGCTCTCTCGATGCTTCATCAACCAAACTGAGCCAACAAATCGAGAGCTTACAAAAACAGCTGTTAGCTCTTCAGGAAGAAAATCGAAAAATTTTCAAAAAGAAAGAGCAGCTCAAAGAGAAGTTAGACAGAAAGAAAGCCTTGTTGGTTAAAATTCGAAATGGTCTCCGTGAATATGAACCAGAGGGGAAAATCGACCAAAATATAGCCGACCGGTCTAAAAGTCTCATTCAAAAGGGTTGGCCGGGGAAAGTCGTTTATGCATTCAATTGGCTTTTTAAGGATTATACTGCTATTCTAAGAACTGATGAGAATCTGAATTTGAACGCCTTATCATCAAAGACTGGGCAGGGTTTTATCTATTTGGATGTTTTACCTCCATCGGATTGCTGGAAAATTTTCACCAAGAAACAAATCATAGCTGCCTTGGAAAACACGAAAGTTCCAGAGGTAAATATGATCAGCGCTGATGGAAATATTGTTTACCGCAGAGACGGAGTGTTGATATTTCCACGAAAACTCATTACCAATCAGAGTGGAGTTCAATTTTATCGAAGTTGGCAGAAAAAGGGATCTACCCTTCAAAAGAGGATACAAGAAGGAGAAAAAGATGTTTCAGCTTTTCTTGCCAAAGAGAATCAACTGGAAAAAGAGTTGACCAAAATAAGAGGAGAATTGCAAATTTTGCAGCTTCGGTATGATGACTTGCAACAGGAAAAAAAGAAGAAAATTGAAAAAATCGAACTTATTAATCTGAAAAAGCAATCTTTTCTGAGCGAAAAAGAAATCCTTGGCGATCAACTGGATCGGTTAGGATGGGAAAAAGAGGATATAGATAACGAAGTCAATCAATTGGAAGATGAACTAAGAGAAATTCACAACAAACGATTTGAGAGAGAAAAGCTCCGATCAACCGAAGAAAGACTGCAGGGAGAGCTTGCTACCATCGAAACGCTCATTGAAAAATCAGTTTTATCTCTTCAAAACATTGAGACCGGCCGCAAGCAATCGCTGGATGTCTGGAAGGAGATTATTTTTAAAATAAAGAAATTAAATGAAGAATATCAGTTTGAACTGAATAGAAAAAAAGCGTCCTTGGTGGAAGTTGATGAAATCCGGGAAAAGTGTACTGATATTGAACTGCATAGAGAAAAGTGGAAAAACCAGCAAGACTCGCTTGCTCGTAAAAGGGAAAAATTGTATTTACAGAAAGAAAAATGGGATTTTGAAATTCAAGAATATACCGCTCGACTTGATGAGTACCAGGAATGGAAGACCGACGACCTCCTTTTACCCTCTTATACTGATCTTCATCACTTAGAACAGATAATTATCGAAAAAGAGAGCCGTTTAAAAACTTGGGATATCCGCAGAGGTTCTATTTCGCAGCTCCGTGATTTGAAAGAGCGTCAAAGTTACCTAAATGAAAAATTAACTTTTTTCCAGGATGCTTTGGTTCAGTTTGAAAAGAATCGATTTGAATGTGAGCTCTTGTGCCAAGAATTGTTTAGCGAATTTTTGATAGAGGTCAATTTCCACTTTCAGAAAAATTTTCAACGGGTATTTAATGGAGGTCAGGCGAAGATCGAAATTGAAGAACAAAATTTGGAAATCGTTATTCAAATACCCGGAAAGAAGAAACAAAGGTTGTCACTTTTATCCAGCGGAGAAAAGGCTCTTACCGCTCTCTGTCTATTTTTCGCCCTATTTAAATCCGGCGGTTATCGTTTTTGTTTTTTTGATGAAGTTGATGCGACCCTGGATCATTTCAATAGCATCCGGTTAGCGGACCTTATGAAAGAATTTTCTCGTGAGTGCCAAATTATTATCGTAACCCATCAAGAAGAAATCATGGAAGTATCTGACCGGATCATAGGAGTGACTATGGATGAACCGGGTATCTCACGAGTTGTTACTCTTTCAGAGAAAAATTTATCACTTTTATCATCTCAAAATTAACCAGCTATGATGTAAAATTTTAAAACCCATTACGAATAATCACCATCTATCCAAAATGGAGAGGTATTACATGGAAGAAAAGAAAGGTATTTTTCATAAGTGGTTCAAAGGTGTTGAAAAAATTAAAGAAGGGGTAAAACAGCAATTTACCCGATTATGGTCAGCTGATTCACTCCAAGACGAAGATTGGGAAGCCTTGGAGGAGATGTTGGTACAAGGGGATTTGGGGCCAATTTTAGCCATGGAGTTGGTCGAAGAATTTCAAGAATTAAAAAAACAAAAAACAGAAAATGGAAATTGGCAGGATTGGCTGTATGGGAAATTAGCAAGCATTTTGGATGGAAATGATTCAAGCCTATTTTCATCTGCTCAAGCTGGAGCAATGAAAGCAATTTTATTGGCCGGGATTAATGGTGTAGGGAAAACTACTTTGGCTGGCAAATTAGCAAGGTACTATTCACTGCAGGGTGAAGAAGTTGCCTTGATCGCAGCTGACACTTTTCGTGCTGCGGCAGTCGATCAATTGGAGATCTGGGCCGAAAGAGCAGGCTGTTTCTTTTTTAAAGGTTCTCCTGGTGCCGACCCAGGATCAATTATATTTGATGGAATAGAAGCAGCACGAAAAAAGAACCGAGGTTTTGTGATAATCGATACGGCTGGTCGGTCGCATGTCAACAAGAATCTTTTAGCGGAATTGGAAAAAATGGGAAGAATTGTCCAAAAGAATTTCTCTCCGGAAAATATTGAAAATTTACTGGTAATTGATGCCATGGCCGGACAAAATGCCTTCCTTCAAGCCGAATCGATTGGTAAAGCTATTCCCTTGAATGGTGTTATTCTTTCGAAGTGGGATAGTCAGGCCAAGGGAGGAATTGTTTTCCGCATAAAAAAAGAATTAGAGTTGTCGATTAAATATTTAGGAGTTGGTGAAAAAATCGAAGATCTTCAACCTTTTGATCCCGACCAATTTGTAAAAGCCATTGTATATGACGAAGATGTTCCTTGACAGCCGAAGCAGTGACGATTATTATCTTATTTGTCTTTCATAATTAAATAAAGAAATCCAGTTATGGAGTCGATGCATGTTTGAACAATTAATTAATAAATTTTCCGGAATATTTAAAAAGCTAAGAAGCAAAGGAAAGCTGAGTGAACAAGATGTCGATGCAATATTAAAAGAATTACGGATGGTTCTCTTGGAATCCGATGTCCATTACCGGGTGGTTAAAGACCTCATCGCTCGAGTGAAAGAACGAGCTTTGGAAAAAGAAGTGTTAGAAAGTGTTACACCGGGGGAAATGGTCATAAAGATTTTATGGGATGAAATTCGTAAGGTATTAGGCGGTAATGTCAGCTCTTTGGAAACCGGTGGGGCGATGCCGGTTCTGATTATGTTGGTTGGGCTCCAAGGATCGGGAAAGACAACCACTCTTGGTAAATTGGCGGTTCGTTTAAAAAATCAGGGACTTTTCCCTTTGGCGATTTCAACTGATACTCGCCGTCCCGCTNNTAGCGATTCTATGCCGCAATTCGGGGATTGATTATTATGACGATACCAAAGCCTTGACTCCATTACAAATGATTCAAAATACTATTCGTCATGCACGGGAAAAAAGCTATGACGTGATCTTTATCGACACTGCCGGGAGGCTTCATGTCGAAGAAGAGCTTTTAGCTGAACTCAAAGAGGTAGTTGATACAATACCATTGAAAGAAATTTTACTGGTTTTAGATGCGACGACCGGTCAGGAAGCGGTTAAGGTTGCTCAATCTTTTAAAGAATGGGTCAATCCTACCGGGCTCATTTTATCAAAGGTTGATACCGATGCCCGAGGTGGAGCCGTATTGTCTATAGTTGCTCAAACCGGCTGGCCGGTTAAATTTGCCGGAGTGGGTGAAAAAGTTGATCAGCTGGAAGTTTTCCATCCCGATAGAATGGCAAGTCGTATCATGGGGATGGGTGATACTCTAACCCTCATCGAAAAGATCGAAAGGTCGATTGACGAAGAAGAAAAGAAAAAAATTGAAAAAAAGTTTGGGAAGAAAGAACTGGATTTAAATGATTTTATGGAGGAGTTAAAAAGAGTAAAAGAAATTGGTTCATTTGATGAAATTGTTGGAATGTTACCTGGTAACCTTCGAGGTGGGATTTCTCAGATTGATGGAGAGAAAAATATTAAGCGGGTTCAGGCAATTATTCAGTCGATGACACCAGCTGAAAGAACCAATCCATCCCTAATCAACTCCAGCCGACGGCGAAGAGTAGCTCAGGGAAGCGGAACGACCATTCAAGATGTTAACCGATTATTAAAACAGTTTGAAGATTTTCGGAAACTTTGGAAACAGATGAACCGTACGGGGAAAAATCCCTTTTCCAAACGAAAAGGATGGTTCGGGTGGAACGCATAGAAAACTTCATTATCTCATTTGGATTTCATCCAGCAGAAAATATCTGATATAAAAAGAAAGGAGAATAACAATGGCTGTGAAATTAAGGCTCACTAAAATTGGGCGAAAGCATGTGCCCTATTACCGGATAGTTGCGATCGATTCACAAAAAGCACGAGATGGGAAACCAGTTGAAATATTGGGGAACTATTCACCGATAGTCAACCCACCACTTTGGTCAATCAATTTTGACCGGATTCAGTATTGGCTTAGCAATGGAGCAACGATGTCTGACAAGGTCAAGGCTTTGTTAAAACAGACGGAAAGGCCGGGTATAGAGTGAAGGATCTCGTAGAATACATGGTTAAGGCATTAGTTGACAATCCAGAACAAGTTAAGGTCTCTGAGGTCCAAGGTGAACAATCGGTGATTTATGAAGTGCGAGTTGCTCCTGAAGATATGGGAAAAGTCATAGGAAAACAAGGAAGAATCGCTCGCTCGATTCGGACTATTGTTAAAGCTGCATGTATTAAGAGCGGTAAGAAGGCGGTTGTTGAGATATTGGAATAGAAAAGAATAAGATTGCTGTCGGAAAATTTATTAAACCTCATGGATTAGCAGGAGGGTTGAAAGCTCTTCCTTTTGGAGAAACATTAGATAGTTTTTCTCCTGGAAAGACTTTGTTTATTGAAGACAAAGATCAATACCGTGCCCTGGTTGTCAAGGATTTTCAACCCATGGGCCGGTTTGTTCTTTTATGGCTGAAGGATTTAAGCACCAAAGATGAAGTTGAATGGTTATCTGGTCAGTTGATCTGGAGAGAAAAGACCAAGGTTAATAGACCTGATAATCCAGATACCTATTTTGTTTACCAGCTGATGGATTTAAAAATTATGGAAAATGGCCAATTCCTTGGTATCGTTACCGATGTCGTTGAAGGGTCAGCCTATGACTACCTGCAGGTAAATAGAGAAAATAGGGAGTTCTTAATCCCTTTTATCCGGGTTTATGTTAAACATATTGACTTTCAGGGAGGATACATAACCGTCGAGTGTCCTGTGGGTTTTTGGGAATGAAATTACGGATTGATATCATTACCCTGTTTCCGGAACTCATACGATGTTTTGCCGAAACAGCAATTGTGAAAAGAGCGCAAGACCGTGGCCTGGTATTCATCAAAGCCTATAATTTGAGAGCGTTTTCTTCTGACCGTTATCGTACTGTTGACGATTATCCCTATGGTGGCGGGCCTGGAATGGTACTCAAACCAGAACCGATCTACCGAGCAGTTGAATTTATCAAAGGAATCACTCATTCTCAACCTCGGGTTTTGATTACCAGTCCCCAGGGAAGAGTTTTTAAACAGTCCTTGGCAGAAAATCTTTCTCTGTGTTCCCATGTTATTCTTATTTGCGGACGCTATCAGGGGATTGATCAAAGGGTGGTTGAACTCTGCCAGGGAGAAGAAATATCGGTTGGCGATTATATTCTATCAGGTGGCGAATTGCCGGCAATGATCATCACCGAAGCGATAACCCGTTTAGTTCCCGAGGTTCTGGGTGATGAACAATCGATTCATTTTGATTCCTTTTACGATATGAAATTGGGACCACCTCAATATACCCGACCTCGGATTTTTAAGGATAAAGAAGTCCCGGAGGTTTTAACCAGTGGGGATCATGGTATGATTGAAGAGTGGAGGCGAAAGGAAGCCCTCCGAAAAACCCGGTTGGTTCGTCCGGATTTACTTGAACGATCAAACGATGAAGTGATTCATGAACAGTAACTGTTGTCAAGTTTTAATCAGAATGGTATAGTATTGTTCGGCTTTTTGAGAAAAAATTATTTATTGATCGATTTGTTGTTTGAGAAAATGATTGAACCATTTCAATAGAATCAACAGTGGGTTTTCAGGAGGAGGTCCATAATGGATAAAGCAAGGTTGTTACGTTCGGTAGAATCAGCTTATATGAAAGAAGTTCCTGATATTGAACCAGGACAAACGGTAAGAGTCCATTTAAAAGTCGTAGAAGGTGACAAAGAACGTATTCAGGTTTTTGAAGGATTGGTTATCGCACTAAAAGGCTCTGGAATTAGTCGTACCATAACGGTGCGGAAAATGTCCTTTGGTATTGGTATAGAAAGAGTATTCCCAATCCATTCACCCCGTATTGAAACCATTGAAATAATCCGTCGGGGTAAAGTGCGGAGAGCAAAGCTTTATTATCTCCGTGGGAAAAGCACCAAAGAATCAAGAATTGAGGAAAAACGCGAAAGGTAATTCGATCAGTGTCTTGAGAGAAATAGTTGAAACCGTTATTTGGGCACTCCTGATTGCTTTTGTGGTTCGGTATTTTGTGGTAGAAGGGTATTATATTCCCTCCGGTTCAATGAAACCGACTCTTGTACCAGGCAATAGGGTTCTCGTGGCAAAATTTTATTATCGCCTTTATCAACCTCAACGTGGTGATATAATTGTTTTCCGTTATCCCTCTAATGAGAAGAAAAATTTAATAAAGAGAATAATTGCTCTTCCTGGTGAAACAGTCCGAATAGAAAACGGTTTGGTATATATTAATGGGGTTCCCATTCAGGGGGATCAATTTAATCGAGAGTATGTAAACGTTGGGGGTTACGGAAGAGGAGAACAGATAATACCGGGAAACTCCTATTTTGTTTTAGGAGATAATAGCCATAATAGTGATGATAGTCGATTTTGGGGTTATGTTCCGTTTAAAAACATTTTAGGACGTGCTTTTTTGATTTATTGGCCTCCACGATCAATTCAAATTTTACGTTGAAAATGCTGGAAAAAGACCTTTGGATAAAAGGCTATCAATATGTTGGTGGAGTAGATGAAGCAGGGAGAGGACCATTAGCTGGTCCTCTCGTATCGTGTTGTGTTATTTTTTCTCCCGGATGCATTCCTTCTGGTTTAACTGATTCCAAACTTTTAAGACCCTCTGAAAGAAACCATTATTATCAGCTTATTTGCAAGGCTGCTTTTAGCCTCGGGGTAAGTATCATTGGGGAGAAAATGATTGATTGTCTGGGAGTACAGAACGCTAATCTTTATTCCTTTCGAGAAGCTGTGATGCGAGCCTCAATAGGAAGAGCTCCCGATTTTGTAATTTTTGATTGGTTAAAGATTCCTGGATTAGATATACCCTCGATTTCAACACCCCATGCGGAATTAAAAAGCTATTCGGTTGCGGCAGCTTCAATAGTAGCCAAGGTAGTTCGTGATTCCCTTATGGAAAATCACTATCAGGAACTTTATCCTGAATATGGTTTTATACAACATAAAGGATATGGCACCAAACTGCATCGTGAAAGAATTAACCAATTTGGCATAGCCAGTTGCCATAGAAGGAGCTTTTGTGGAAAGTACCTCTAAAAGAATCTGTCCGATGGGCGAGGAAATCGCCTCTCGAATTGTTGCTCGCCAAGGCAAAATGAAAATTATTGAAAGAAATTATCGATCTCGAATAGGAGAAATCGATATTATTGCTCGGGACCGAAATACCTTGGTCTTTATTGAGGTAAAAACGCGAGCTGTCTTAAACGCTGGCTTTCCAGAGGATTCAGTTACTCAGTACAAACAAGAGAAAATTCGCAAAGTTGCTCTTTATTACCTCATGAGTCATGGATATAATCCTAATTACATTGTTTTCCGATTCGATGTGGTTTCTATTACCTTCACCGGCAATGACTTTGCTCATCCGAGTATTAAATATTATAAAAACGCCTTCTAATCTTTATCCGGATTTGATACGTCAAGCTCCTTTTCAGAATTTTGCGAATTGATTGAAGGGTAATCCATTACTCCCAATCAAAATCGATCACTACCACAAAAACCAATCATCCCCAATTTTTTGAGCTGCGGTAAGATTTAAATCCTCAAAAGTGACTTGATTAGAACTAGAAATACAATTAAAATAAATTTTTACTGGTTGATGGGAAAATTGTGCATCATCCTCCGAAATGGTGATATTATTGACGTATATTTCCCCCTTCGCAAAACAATTAGAAAAACCTCCGCTCACCGTAATTAATCTGGCTTTATTATACAGAGCATCCAGTTGGGAATAGGTGGGTCCATTGACAATCAGACAGGCTTGAGCATTGGAATAATCTAATTTAATTAAATAATCGACAAATTCCTGGATTTTTAGTTTAAGGGTTTCTTCCTCAGTTTGGGGAACCGACGAGGTACAACCAGTAAAAAAACAAAGCACAGCAATGAAAACCAATAAAAAAATCCTGTTCAGATTATTTTTCATAAAGTAATCCTCCAAATTTTTTCTGCTCCCTCATATTAAACCTCTCCTATATTGGAGCAGGGATAATCTTTGGCTTATTTTATTACATTTTTCTGGACAGGAGAAGGTTGAGGGAAGAAGGAAATAAAAATACTGAACTCATTCTTATAGTTACTAAATAGACCCTAAAGTTTGGTTAAGGCACCAGATGAGGATGAAAATATGTATACGCCGATCAAATTCCCCCTTTAACAAAGTGGGTTAGGGGGATTTAATTTTTTTACTGTTCCGTCATTCAGACTGTGTCATAAT
>DPKX01000032.1 GCA_003542295.1 Candidatus Atribacter hydrocarboniphilus | reverse complement strand
ATAGATTACCAAAAACCGAAGTTAAATATACTATTTCCTCCACTTTCAAGGTATTCTTAGTGTATGAAAGGGATTGTGACACAGTCTGAATGACGGATTAAGATAGGTATTTTCTTCCTCATCTGGTGCCGCTAGGCAGCATAATAGTCTATCCTGTTAAAGTTTATTAAAAATTTTTTCGAAATAAGGTTGCTTCATTCTTGTTTTGATTAGATTGAATGATACAATAATTGTTGAATTTATAGATTTTTTAATTATAAAAAGTTACAGCTATTGACTATAAGGAGGGATTGCAATGTCCTATCGATTCAGGTTTTTGCACTTTTGTGCTTTTTTATTGATCTTTTGTATAGTTTTTCCTATTTTTGTTGACCAGGGAAATACTCAAGATAATCCAGCCAATTACTATCAAACTCTCCTCGATCGTCTAAAAAATGGCGATACCAATATCAATTTTGCAGAATTACGAGTTCTTTGCGCTCAGCTCCCCAACTTTAATCCTTACAAAGTAATGAATGAACTTCAGGATAAAGAAAATCAAATGTGGCAAGAGTATAAAAGCGGTAACTACGACAAAGCCTTAGAAATAGGGAACTCAATTCTGGAAATTAATTACTTCAGAATTATGACCCATTATATTTTTTCTGAAGTCTATGGAAAAATAGGTGATACCCAAAAACAAAAATTCCACGAAGATATCTTTTTTGGTTTGGTCGACTCTATTATTCAATCTGGAGATGGAAAAAGTCCTGAAACAGCTATGACGGTTATCGAGGTTAGGGAAGAATACGATGTTCTTGACGTTTTAGGGTTTGAGCAAGAATCCCAAACATTAGTCGAAAAAGATGGCAAAAGGTTTGATCTTCTGGTTGCTAAAAACTCAGAAACTGGAGAAACCCGTGATTTTTATTTTAATATCGACCTCTTTTACGATAAAGCGTTCGAAGTGGGCGAAGAAGATGGTTCTCCAAAAACCACTCCCCAACCAGAGTCAACCTCGGAAATAGCATCAGGAAAATTCCTTGATAATCTATTTATCGCCACTTTAGTCACCGGAACCAAGCAGGAAATCGAGACTTTCATACAAGAACAAAAAGTTGACTTTACGCTTCGAGATAAAGATGGGAATACAGCTCTCATGATTGCAGCCATGGGTAACAGTAATCTTGAAGTGATAAATTATTTACTTAAATTGGGAATTGATATTAATACCAAAAACAACAAAGGCGATACCGCTCTCATCAAGGCTGCGAGCTTAACCTCCGAACCAAAAATAATTGAAGCTTTATTGGCTGCCAGTGCTGACCCAACTATTAAAAACCTGGANNCAGTATGCCCAACTCAATCCAGACCTTCAGGGAACTGAAACATTAACCAAACTTGGACAGGCAACAGTGAGTGGAATATCTCCTTCTCCAACAGCAACCACCACAGAACCCAATGTCCCAACTTCCATGATTCCGATTCCTGAACCATCATTATTGCCTATTGCAACACCAACTCCTCAGATTACAGCACTTCCCCAACCAACCGTTGTTTCTGTTCCTCAAAGCTTAATCGTCAGCCCACCACCAGGGTGGATCTCTCAACCCATTGAAGACCCCTCTGAAATTGGGTATTATCAACTTGTCAACCAACAAAACATTGTCATCGCTGAATATTTAATAAATCTTGAAAGCCTTTCCTCTCCTCTTAACCCAAGGGGGTATCTTGGTTATCTTCAGGAAACCTACTTAAAGCCTCCTACCTTTAACGGCTACATTCCTCAGCAAACCATTGATACCAATTTTTTAGGTCTTCAAGCTTTGCGCCATGATTTTCTCTTTACCATAGATAACTTGCAACTTAAAGCGATGGCAGTTCTTATCGTCCTTGGAAATAATGCTTATTCATTCCTCTTTTATTGTACACCCAACGATTTCCCCAACTTAGAGGCTACCTTTATTCAAGCACTCTCCACGGTCTCTGTCCAGGGATCTACTGGATCCCAGCCAATTCCATCATCAACGACTTCTCTACCTCCAGTTGATACCCTGACTTCACCAACACCACAGCAACCTCTTTCTGGGAATTGGTATCAGGATCCATCCAATACTTTTAGTGTTCCTTTACCTTCAACCTCTGCAAAAAAACAGGATATTCAGAATGGAGCTGTTTACACCAGCCCAAATAATGGTGAAATTTATATAATGACCTTCTCCTCAGAAATGGAAGTTCAAAACACTGTGGGTGGACTGGCTGGTGGAAAAAGTTTCCGAGCTGAAACGACTTTAAACGCTGGGAATCGTCAAGCTCAGGTAAAAATTTATAGTTTTACTCAAAACAATATGAATTATGCCATGCTTATTTCTTCATATCCTGGAACACCAGTTTTGGTTATTATTGTTATACCAGCCGATCAATACAATGCATCACAAGCTTGGATGATTTCTACCATAACCGGAATTCAGTTTCAGTAAATAGAGGTTACAATAAATCAAGCTCATAGGTTTATAGTATAGACCCTGATGCCACTTTCGTGGCATCAGATAATAATGAAAATATTATATGCCGATCAAATCTCTCCCTTTAGAAAAGGGGGAAGGGGGGGGATTTGATTTATCGTACCAAAGTTACAAAATTCTTTATTATTAAACTCACTCTATAGAATGGAAAATAAGATTTTCTAACCTTCCAAAGTTGAAGGGTGATTGTCTTTTTATTATTAAGGAGGGTGGTTTGATGTGTTTCATCGGCTGATTTTAGTACTGATTATCTTGCTTCTCCTCTCAATGTCTTTCTCGATTTATGCAAATGAAGCTCAGGATTTTTTTGACTTGGGTCAATCTTATTATGAGCAGGGAAAATATCAAGAAGCCATTGATGCTTTCGAAAACGCTCTCGGCTTACAACCAGATTGGGCTTTGATATATTCTAAGCTTGGTCAAATCTACTTGCAGGCAGTTAAAATTGACCGGGCCATTCAATCTTTCCAAGAATCGACCCGCCTAGAACCGTATAGCGATATTTTTCACGCCAATCTCGCCATTGCTTATTTAATCAACAATGACTTAGAATCCGCCCAAAAAGAATATTCCATTTTAAAAAACCTTGATCCTGAACTTGCTCGCGAAATAGCTAAAAAACTTTTCTCCGAACCCCCTGAAAAACCAATTTTCCAAATCAATACCGATATGCATATCGCAACCATTAATAGTGTTGCAATCGATAGAGAATGGTCTCGATTTATTGTTACTGGTTCCGATGATAAAACCATCCGGGTTTGGGAACAGGAAACTGGTCGGTTGTTAAAGATCATTCGGCCACCGATTGGTGATGGAATTGACGGTCAGATATCTTCAGTTGCCCTTTCTCCAGACGGCGAAACCATTGCTTGCGGAAGTATTGCCGGAGTATGGGAAGAAACCGAAGTCATGATGTTTTTCGACCGGGAAAGCGGAATATTGCTTGGTACCATGACGGGTTTGCCATCTTCTATAACTCAAATCCAATACTCTCCGGATGGAAAATTTTTAGCCGCCCTTGGTGCCGAAGGTTCGGGACTTCGGATTTATAATACCGAAGATTACTCTTTCGTTTCAAAAGACCTTGATTATGGTGAACAAGACGCATTAGGTCTCGATTGGAATAAAAATAATCAAATCATTACCACGAGTCTCGACGGAACTATCCGCTTATATCAAGTCGACCAAGAAGGGCAAATAAATTTAGAAAAAAAACTGGTTCTTTCTGGATCAAATCGGCCACATACAGTGGCATTCTCACCTGAAGGAAATCAAGCTGCTGTCGGCTTTTTTGATTCCCCTCGAGTAGATGTCTATTCAATTCCCGATTTAGCTCATCTTTTCTCCCCAGATTGCAGCCAAATCGATAACGGGAATCTTCCCTTGGTTACCTGGTCGCGTGATGGGGAATCACTTTATCTCTATGCAGGAGGACGCTTTCACTTACAAGATCGTGTCAGCCTGGTACGATGGTCAGATGCCGGTCAAGGCTCAGCGGTTGCTATTCCCGTTGCTGGCAATACCCTGATGACACTAACCACCGTTGACTTTAGTGGGCTGATTTATGCCTCCAATGATCCTGCCTGGGGAAAACTCGATGCTTCAGGGAAACAAGAATTTCATCATCAATCTCCGCTTCTTGATTTTCGAGCGGCGGTCGAGAACTTCACCCTTAGCCCAAATGGAAAAACCGTTGAAATTTTGCCTTATCAATCATCTAAACCCTTTCGCTTCTCAATATTAGAACGCCGCTTTCTTGATGTCAGTCAACCAATGACCGATTCTTACTCCCCGCTCACCCAGTCACCTGGCCTTATCGTTACTGGTTGGTGGAACGAATATTCACCTCGTATTAATGGAAAATCGGTTGTCCTCAAACCCAATGAAAGATGCCGAAGCTTGGCTATTTCACCTGACGGACAATGGATGGTCTTGGGAACTGAATGGTATCTCCGCTGTTTGGATCGAAATGGGCAAGAAATATGGCATTTTCGTACTCCTGGAGCCTGTTGGGGAGTCAATATATCTCATGATGGATTAAAGGTGGTTGCCGCTTATGGGGATGGTACGCTCCACTGGTACCGCTTAAAAGATGGGCGTGAACTATTTGGTGCTTTTTTGCTCCCCGATCAAAATCAGTGGACGATTTGGACTCCCCAAGGATATTTCGATGCCAGTGAAGGAGCGGATGAGCTTATTGGATGGCATCTCAACCAGGGAAAGGATAGTGCCGCTGAATTTTATCCGGCTTCCCGTTTTTTTGAGGAATTCTATCGCCCTTATCTTATTCAGCAAATTATAGAAAAAACTTTGACCGATCAAGAAATCATTGAGGAAGAACAAATCCATCCTCGGGTACAAATAGAATCCATCAAAAAACCTCCCCTGGTTAAAATTGTATCGCCTCAAAACCAACAAACCTTTGATGGAAATACTGCTGCTGTTACCTTTGAAATAACCGACCAAGGTGGTGGAATCAAAGAAATTTTAATCTATCTGAACGGAAAACTTTTAAACCGTCTAAACGAAAATCTGAACCAGGAAAAAATAACCCAAACAGTCAATTTGAAACTTTTACCGGGCGACAACCAGATAAAAATTAAAGCCTTAAACCAAGAACACACCGAATCCAATCCGATTGAAATCCAGGTTCACTGTAAAAAAGAAAAGCTCCTTCCGAAATTATATATCCTGGCAGTTGGGGTAAGTGATTATGAAGATCCTCAAGTCAATGACCTGTATGCTCCCCAGTATGATGCCACTATGTTTGTTGAGACTTTGTTAGCTCAAAAAGGATTGCTTTATCAGGAAGTCATCCCCACTCTTCTTGTTAATAAAGATGCCACTCGTGCTAAGGTGGTTGAATCGATGAACACAATTATTAATCAAGCTCAAGAAGAGGATGTAGTCATTTTTTACTGGGGTGGCCACGGTGGTTCTCACCAGGAGGGTTGGGAGCCTCCCCTCTTTTATGCTTTACCAACTAACGTATTCGTTGTGCCTCGCTATGCCTATCAACTCGATCAAGATATGGTTACCTCCAATCTCATTTCCGAATTCTTTTATCGGGTCAAAGCCAGAAAACAGATTACCATTTTAGACACTTGCCATTCCGGAGCAGCGGTTGATATTTACCAACGAGGGGTACTTGCTCAAGAACAGGCGGTTCGTAATTTATATAGAAACATTNNTGGTGTTGTGGTTTTTGCTGCTTCATCAGCAACTGAAAGTGCTTATGAATCGTCCATTACCAAATCTGGGTACTTCACCTTTTCTCTTCTCTATGCACTAAGTGGCGATACCATGATTCTTTCCGACCAAAAAACCGCCATGAAACTTTATGGTTTTACAGCGAATGCTGACTATAATCGTGATGGGAATATCTTGGTCAGTGAAGTTTCACAATTTCTTCAGGAAAAAGTGTTATCAATTTCTTCCGGGGACCAGACTCCTCAAACATTTACTCAGGGTCTGGATTTTCCTTTGTATACTACCAATCAGAATACAACACCCCTCGATGAAACGTCACAGCTGATCTTTACGCCACCAACCGGAATACAGTATTTACAAGATATTCAACATGGAACTCGCTATTCAACACCAAACAATGGTGAGTTGTATGTGTTTGATTACCCACCTGAAGTTGATATTCAAGGGCAAGTCAACCAGGTTGTTGCCGGTCAAGCATTTCAATGGGAAGTTATAGTTCAAGCTGGAGATCATGATGCTTTAGTCAAAGCCTATACTTATTCTCAGAATCAGAAAAACTATGCTCTTCTGACCACAATCTATCCGGGAACCGGTGTACTGCTTCTTATAATCGTCCCATCTGAAGAATATCAATCCGCCCAATCCTGGATTATGCAAGCTATTACTGGAGTGAAAATTAAGAAATAAATAGGGAAAGTTTTTAAATGTCATTGATAATACTTCATTCATTACTAGATTTTCAGGAGAAAGGCAACATTTCTAAAGGAGGAGTCCATTATATGAAAAGATTAAGATTTGTCATCTTCATTGCTTTTATGATAACTTGGGTTTCTGGATTGGGATTGACCCAAAATAGTGGTAATATTCTCAATCTTCCTGGCGTTGGCCAACCTACCCCTTCTACCGGTCAAACTCCCGGCCAGCTCCCGACTCTTGATTTCTCCCAAAGTCAACCGGTAACTCCCACTCAGCAACCGTCCCTTCCAATTCCAAGTACACCTCAACCTGGTCAAATTCAGATCCTTAACCCCAACCAAACTCAAAACCAAGGACAACCAATCCCTGCAGTCTGGAAAAAATATAATCTTAAAGACGTAGTCGGTACCATGGATCAGGTAGGAAGAGGCCAAATCGAATATCCGGAAAACTGGCAGGTTATTCCCGACAGCTTCAACCGGATGGTTAGTTTGAATGAGGATGCCAGTGGTTTAGTATCTTTAAGGCTTTACATCATTAGTTACGTGAGGTATTCCAATGCCACCGATTATGTTGCCGCCATTGTCCAAATGCTTTCCTCAACTGTTTCTAATATTCGAGTTATCAATAAGGACGAGCAAAATATCACCAATCAAGCGGTAGCTTCCTATGGGGCGAACGAAACCATTGCTCGTTATGAACTACAGGGAAATTTCCAAGGAACCGAGATGACAATATGTATCGAAACCTGGGTATATTCGCTTTACGAGAGTAATTTAGGTAATGCTGTTATATATTGGGCTCCAACTTCAGTTTATCAGCAAAAATATAAAGACTTTTTTAGCCGGATGATGACTTCTTATAAAAATTCCTTAAAATAAATAAAGAGGCATGGGGAAAGCTCTTTTATCAATTCCCCATGCCTACAGTTCATACCGCTTAAAAATTATAAGCTTTTAGCTTTTTGAATAATATTTTCTATTGAGAAACCAAATTTCTCCATGACCAGCTCACCAGGAGCTGATGCACCAAAACGATTCACTCCAATAATAACTCCCTGCTCTCCAACATATCTTTCCCATCCAATTGGAACTCCAGCTTCAATCGAAATCCGCTTTTTTACTGCTGGTGGGAGTACTTGATGACGGTATTCCTTCGATTGCTGCTCAAAAAGTTCCCAGGATGGCATGCTGACCACTCGAACTTTGAATCCCTCAGCAGTCAATTTTTCGGAAGCTTTCAAAGCTAATCCAACCTCGGAACCGGTTGCAATCAAAATAAGATCAGGAGTCGAAGAATCACAATCAGCAAGAACATAAGCTCCTCGGGCGACCCCTTCAGCAGAACCGTACTTGGTTTGATCGATCACTGGTAGTTTTTGACGGGAGAAAATTAAAGCCACTGGACTTTTGGCACGAACCGCTATTTTCCAGGCTTGGGCGGTTTCGTTGGCATCAGCGGGACGGATTACCAATAAATTGGGAATGGTTCTTAAACTGCTGATATGTTCTACTGGTTGATGAGTTGGCCCGTCTTCGCCAAGACCGATTGAATCATGGGTAAATACATAGATAACATGGAGGTTGGAAAGCGCTGCCAGACGGATAGCCGGTCGCATATAGTCGGAAAAGGTAAGGAAAGTAGCACCAAAAGGAATAATACCTCCATGAAGTGCCATTCCGTTAAGAATACTTCCCATGGCATGTTCTCGAATACCAAACATTATGTTTCTTCCAGAGTAACCAAAAGGACCAGCTACTACTCCCTGCATTTTTTCTGCTTCAGGAACTGGTGGATGGAAGGTCCCTTTTCCCTTAAGAACAGTGTTGGTAGAAGGATCCAAGTCAGCTGAACCACCCATCAAAGAAGGGCAATTTTTAGCAATAGCATTCATGACTTCTCCTCCAACACTGCGAGTGGCAATGCTTTTGGTTTCCGGGGGATAAGAAGGAATGTCCTGTGCCCAATTCTCGGGAAGGATTCCTTTCATTCTTTTTTTAAATTCTTCAGCTTCAGCCGGATACTTTTTGGTATATTCAGCAAATAAAGCATTCCATTCCTTTTCTGCCTGAGATCCTTTATTGACGGTTTCTCTCATATGATTTAGGACATCATCGGGTACAAAAAAAGGATTCTCTACTGGCCAGTTATAAAACTTCTTGGTAGCAACCACTTCCTCTGGCTTTAGGGGAGAACCATGAACCTCAAAACTATCTTGTTTTGGGCTTCCATACCCGATATGAGTGGTGACCATAATTAAACTCGGATGGGTGATATCGGTTTTGGCCTCCTGGATGGCTTTTTCGATTGCAGCTAAATCATTGCCATCTTTAACTTCTAACACCTGCCAATTAAAAGCTTCAAATTTTTTTCTTACATCTTCGGTATAATGGAGCCCAGTTTCTGATGCTAAGCTAATATGGTTATTATCATAGAGGTAAATGAGTTTCCCTAATTGGAGATGGCCAGCTAATGAGGCTGCTTCGGCAGCAACTCCTTCCATGAGGTCACCATCACTCACGATAGCATAGACATAGTGGTCAACTAGGTTAAATCCAGGGCGATTGTAAGTTGCAGCTAAATGACTTTCCGCAATAGCCATCCCCACCCCAGTGGCAAAACCTTGTCCTAAAGGTCCAGTAGTAACTTCTACTCCACACTCTAAATCATATTCCGGATGTCCAGGAGTTTTGCTTTCCCATTGGCGGAAGCTTTTCAACTCCTCCAGGGTCATTTTTTCAAATCCCGATAAATAAAGCATTGAATATAATAACGCTGAGCCATGACCAGCAGAAAGAACGAAACGATCCCGATTCACCCAGCAAGGATTCTTGGGATTGATGGAAAGAAATTTTTTAAATATAGCATAGGTCATAGGAGCCGCCCCCAAAGGTAGTCCAGGATGACCAGAATTGGCTTTTTGAATGGTATCCAAAGCCAGCATACGTATGGTTTTAACCGAAAGTTCTTCAATGTTCATAAAAAAATCTCCTTTCCTTCCAATTATTCATTTCTTGATTTATTCAAAAAATACAGGAACCAATAAAATACTATGTCATCCTGAGGCTTCGTTTTTCGAGGCCGTGAGGATCTCCATCTTTTAGG
>DPKX01000270.1 GCA_003542295.1 Candidatus Atribacter hydrocarboniphilus | reverse complement strand
TTCGAAAAACGAAGCCTCAGGATGAGCTTACAGTGTAAGATAAGATGCTTACGCTTCATAACACAAAACCTCAGGATCAAACCATATATTGTAAGTTTCCACATTTTTAGCATAGAAAATTAATTTTCAGTTGTATATAAGCAAAGTTTTCATTACAATATATGCACATAAAACCATTATCCATGAATTGTAAGCACTTTCTATAAAGAATTACTTTTTTAAGAAAATTATGTAATCACCTGAATTTTAAAAAAATTAAACAACCAATTGTTTTAACTTTTTATAATCTGAGTCTTTAGAATGTAACCCTCGAAAGCGAGGCTAGAATAGTGCATACCAGCGCAAGCAAAAAATGGAGCATAGCAAAATGGATTATTGGTTTTATAGTTTTGATTGTATTATTCATTCTTGTCCAAACTATCGGAGGAAATCCCTACTTCAAATGGTTCTTTAACTCTCTTTATTCAATCCCTTCTGCAACCATTCACCACCAAATGTTGCCCGATGGGAGCTTTGAGGTTCATGAAATTATCGATTACCAAATGAGAAAACCCTTTCGTGGCCTCTATCGCGAGATTCCTCCTTCACGATATGTGGAAATTGATAATATCCAGATTTGGACTGAAGGAATTGAGACCCAATCAGTGGAGTTTCTTCGTAAACAATCAAACGGATTTGAAGCTCGGGTATGGTTGGTTCCTGTGGGAAGTTATGAAAGGCTGGATCCCAAACAATCCCCCCTCATTCGTCTTCATGTTACTTACCGAGCACGAGGTATTTTTGAAAATGGTCCGCAAATAGCTCAAATTTTCCGGCAATATTGGGGACAGTGGGATGCACCTGTTGGGAAAATTACTGGTATTTTTGATTTTCCCGATTCGGTCCACATCAACACTATTTATCAACACCCTTCGGTAAAAATGGTTCAAAGTGGAAATCGATATACCTTTATGACGTCTCATTTTCCACCGGAATCCTTTGCCGAGGTTCGATTTCTCGCTGATCCTGCTTCCGATCTCCCCTATGCCGCTGATAATCCAACCTTAACTATTGAAGAAATAAAACCAATCGAAAATGTTTACACTAAAACAGTTCGTTCCGCTTGGTTACCCTGGCTAGTCCTTCTCATCATTTTTGGTTTTTTGTTCTTTCTTATTTTTTGGTTTATGGGAAAGGAGCATGCCATTACTTATCAGGGGATATATGAACGGGAACTCCCCAGCGATGATCCGCCCGATTTCATCAACGCTATGGTAAAAAATTTAGCCGGAAAGGTTGACAAAGATGGAATAGCATCAGCTATGATGAATCTTTACCATAAAGACTATATTGATTTTAAAGAAATACAAAATGGTCAAGGGATTCAAATCAAAAAAAATGAACCCGCTAGTGATCTTTCCCATTCTGAGGGATTACTCCTTAAGATTTTAGCCCGTTTTGCTACTGATAACGTTTTCGATTTTCAAGATATGCAAAAACGCCTTTCAAAATCTACAACTGAAGCAGGAAATTTTAACCAGTTATTATCGGGATATGAAAATGCCGTTTATGAGGCAATCATCAAACGACGATACTTCAGCACTTCTGGAAATGTCTTGGCAAAGTTTATTGCAGTTATAATGATGCTTTTTTCCTTGGCTGTAGTAGGTATCTCAACACAAGGAATAACCTCATTTTTATTACCACGAATGACCATACTCTCTGCAATAATGTGGTTCTTCGGTGGAGCAATTTTAATGATCCGAAAAGATTTTTTTGGTCGTTGGACGAAAGAAGGAAGAGAATACTATCAAAAATGGGTGAATTTCAGTCGTTTCCTTTCCGACTTTTCTTTACTCTCCGAATATCCTCCTGAATCAATAATTGTATGGGAAAAATATCTTGTCTATGGAACTGCCTTAGGCGTCGCAGAAAAGGTCATTAGCACTTTACAAAAATTTATCCCCCGAGAAATCTGGGAAGCACAAAGCCAACATGGCCAGTTTTATAATCCTTCACCTTTTCTCTTTGGCAGTCAACTTTATTTGCTCCGAAACACTGCTTCAGCTACCATCGTCCAAGCCCAAGCCCGCTCTAAGGGTTCTTCCGGATGGGGTGGAGGAGGTTTTTCGGGTGGCGGAGGCAGCATTGGAGGAGGATCGGGTGGAGGTCGAGGTGGAGCTTTTTAGTCTATTAAACAATATCCCGGGAAAGGAGGATAAATTAATTTTTGTTCTTAAGACTTTTAATAGGTTAAGGCTTATCAATTCCTAAAAATCGATCATCAACCTTAAAGCTTTTCATCATTACTTTTGCTTATTTTCAAAAAATAATGTACAGAGCTATGCTCAGAAAAAAGGAGGAATTTAAATTGAAAAAGTTGTTCTTGCTAACAGTTGTTTCGATATTTTTAGTTAGTATTGCTTTCATTTCTGTTGCTTGGGCTGAAGAGGACTGGCAAATTATTACTGCTCACGGAATCACTTTGTCCCTCCCATCGGATTGGCAGCAATTAGAAGAAAACCTTGGGTTTAGCGAAAAAGAATCAGCTTGGTACAGTGGAGATGTAAACAAGCCTGACCAATTTTTGATTTTTGCTCGAGGTGAAAACGTCGCAACTTTCCTTCAAATGTTTATTGAAACCGAAACCGAAGAAAGCGAAATAGTAGAAGATATATCAAAATCAATAGGTGATGCAGAATTTAGAATGGTTACTATGGAAAGCCCCCAGGATGATGAAACGATAATTTTTACAGCCGCTGATAAAGTCTTCAACAATGGGGATGGTATATTTATGAATATTACTTTTTTTGGCAGCGAATTCGAGGAATTCCAGCCAATTCTGGAAAAAATCTTGGATTCATTTTCTTTCAATGTCGAAGAATAATAAAATTACCTAACTTAATGAACCGGTATCCCGTGTCTTCATATACTGAGGCACGGGATTTTTTCTCCCCTCCTTCTTATCTATCCTGAAACACCATCAAATGAATTCTCCCATTGAGGGGGGTGTGCCTTCAATCCGTCATCCTGAGCCCTTTCTTTGTGAAGCCGTGAGATCCCATCTAACGCCACCGGCGTCATCCTGAGCGGTGCTTTCCCGCGTGAGGATCTCATCTTTTTAGGTTTTTTTATTCTTTGGCTAAAGGGGGAAGCTTTTTTCATGGGTTTCTCGTCACCAAAGTTCATCAATTCTTAATTTTTTTATTCGACTCACGATTCACTGTTTTTAGGAATGAGATTGCCACGTTGTTCAACCAAAAAAAACGGTTGATCTTTTCGCAATGACGGATTTAGATAAGTTTTTTCCATCCTCATCTAGTGCTGGTTATCAGCATGAGGGTCTGTCTATACTTTACAACATAAAAAACCTTCTTGATTATTAATTATTTTGTACTATTATTGAATTTAAATTGTAACCTTAAAAGCATGGAATCTTTTCAATTCAGACTTCCTAAGACTAAATGAAGGTATCAACCTTCACAAATGTATTATAAGAGTGAATTTTTATCATTCATCACCGTTTTTTTAATAGGTTAAAGGAGAGCTCAGCATGTCTTTAAAAATAAAAAATTTTAATTGGAAATTATTTTTTCTCCTTTGGTTCATGGTGGCAGCAAGCATCGTATGCGTCTTACCCTATACCTTAACCATCCAGTCAGAACAAATCAAGCTTCTCAATGTTCCAGTAACCATGGGACAAATCATTGCTATGCAGCTTCTAACCAATGGTCTGCTTTTTGGTTTGGTTATTGGAATTGGTTTAATTATCGCGAATAAAATTGGTTTAGGATTACCCTTTTTAGATGCAATTACCCGTCGAGAAAAAATAACCAAACCCTTTAAGCCAATTGCCTGGTTTTCGATCTTTATCGGCATTGTTTTTGGTTTCATTATTATAGGCTTAGATACCTGGATTTTTAATCTGAAAAAAGTCGGTTTAGTGCTTCCAAAAACCGTCCATCCACCGGCTTGGCAGGGATTTCTTGCTTCCTTTTATGGAGGAATTGCTGAAGAAGTGTTACTTCGCTTATTCTTGTTGTCGTTGTTGGTATGGATAGGCAATTTAATGACGAAAAATAAAGACCAGCATCCCAATATTCGTATCCTTTGGATAGCCAATATCATCGCCGCTGTTATTTTTGGTTTAGGCCATCTTCCGGCAACGAAAGGGATGGGTCTTCCTCTCAATACCTTTGTTATCACCCGAGCAATTGTCCTGAATGGAATTGCAGGCTTAGCTTTTGGATGGTTATACTGGACTCGTGGTTTAGAAAGCTCAATGATAGCCCATTTTAGCGCCGATATTGTCCTTCATGTATTGTTTGCATTTTAATTTATTTTCTTAATAAAAAACCAAGAAAGGAATTAAAAAAGTTTTCCGAATTTCTCAATTAATTGAGCAGTTTGTTTCTTTCTCGGTCCCATTCTAATAATCATTCCGGTATCAACAACCCTTCCTCCCTTGGATTCGCATAGTTTTATCATTCGATTAATAGTCTGATTTCCACCTGTCCAGGCAAAGGGAAGACCTTTGGTAACAAAACAGGCAATCTTTTTCCCTTGGAGTGATGGCATTTGATCCATATAAGCTGCCATCGCCGGAGAAAGGAATCCACCCCTGACCCAGGCTCCAAATATAATTGCTTCATATTGACTTAAATCCGGAAAGGATTTTAACTGAATTTTTTTAATGTCGATTTGCTTCTCATCAATTGGTTCTATTCTTTCAATCTGAACATCATGTCTTAATACCGACAGTTTTTCCTCAAGCCTCTGGGCAACAGAGTAAGTAAACCCGGATTTTGAATCTACAATAATCCCTATCTTCAATTATTATTCCCTCCTTAGTGGTTACACTATAGATGTGATTCTTTTAATTATTGATTTTTATAGACTATTTCTAAATTGTATGTTTCCTTTCATAGGTAGTCAACATAAAAAATAGTAATGTCATTTAAGTTTTAAAAGTGCACTAAAATGTAGTGGGTTGATCATTATTACCATACACTGCTGTCCAAAATAATCCAAAT
>DPKX01000263.1 GCA_003542295.1 Candidatus Atribacter hydrocarboniphilus | reverse complement strand
CTGCAAACCGAGCTTTTCAGCGTTTGTATTAAATTTTTCAATAAAATCGGGGGAAATATCAATTCCTGTAATTGTTCCTTTGGTGTTTTGCGCAAGAGTCATTGTTTGACCGCCTGTTCCACAAGCAAAATCTGCAATTTTTAATTCATTTGAAAAATTGTCAATAAAACTTAAAGCCCGAATAGTAGATTCAGGGCTACCAGGCNNTCCAAAATAATCACAAATTAAGTTTGAATCAAAATCGTGAATTAATGTTTTTTCGTTTTCCATATGTAAGGTTATTTTTGGATTAAGTAAGCCTTTTTCTTTCATTCAATTTCTCCTCCTCTTAATGCCGGTTCCAAGTCTTTCTTCTTTCCTCATGAAAAAGCCTTGGGATTCATTATTTTTTGCCGACAAAGATTGAAAGAGATTTGTCCAGATTCCGTCCGAAGGGCCCAAAAAAAATTTAGGTAAAAAACGCTTATATTCAATATGGTCGGGGCGAGAGGATTTGAANNNNAACCAGACTGCGCTACGCCCCGATAGATTTAAACTATAGCAAAAAAAAGACATCCCTTCAACCGGTCTAACAGTTTTTTAAACAAAAAAAATGGCGGGCAATTTGCCCGCCATTTTACCGGCTTTTATTTAGTCTCTATTTCAATCTTTTTTGTCTTGGGTTTGCTCGGTTCAGCTTTAGGTAAGGTAATTTTTAAAATTCCATCTTGATAATTCGCTTTTACTCCGTCTTGATTTACTTCAGCTGGTAATCCTATTACTCTTTCGAAAGTTCCGTAATATCGTTCCATAATGCAGCGACCGATATCTTTCTGTTCCCATTCATCCTTCACTTCTCCACGAATTTCGATCCGATCTGGTGTGACATTGATATCGATGTTCTTAGGATCAATTCCGGGGAGTTCGGCTTTTAATGCAAACTCGGTATCGGTCTCCGTCAAATCGATCGGTGGATAATTGCCTCTTCTTAGTGGTACGTTCGCAAGTGAAAAATCAAACAAATCGTCAAACATACGATCGATATCGGAACGGAGATCAAATACATCCTCAAGTCGACGAACCGGTCGTAATAACCTGTTTTCCCTTTTTACCGGTAGGGTTCTGTTCACCATATTTCATACCCCCTTCATGTTTTTTTATCTACGACTTTATTATAATCAAAGAAGGTCAAATTGTCAAGACTAATGTCAAATATAGTCAAGTTTTTCTAAAAAATGATACTCTAAAACCTGGGATATTTTTAAATCGGGAATAGATAGATAAAATCCAACGATATCAACCAAACACTCCAATGGAATCAACCCGATAATTTCTGACCCTTGAACTTCTATACCGTAACGACGGGCTTCTATTTTTACCAATTCATAAGCCTGAACAACCGTACTCATTCGGTAATTTAACAGGTTCATCGAAATTTGAACCAAATCTCGACTTCCTAAGTTGACACCGATAGCCTTGACTCGAGTTAGCCCCCCATACTCTCCTCTCAACTTTTTAGCGATTTCTTTGGCAACTCCTATGTCCTTGCTTTTTAAATTCACATTAAAAGCTACCAGTGGATTTCTAGCGCCGATTGCTACGGCCCCAAGGGTTGGATGAAGGCGAGCCAGTCCATAATCCGGCTTTCGGTCAGCAATTCGATGAATCTCTTGTTTGAGACTTTCATACCCACCTCTCCTTATCAGAGACAAATTGACATGTTCTGGTATTAATGCGGCTTCACCATATAAATAGACTGGTATCAAATATTTTTTTGCAACTTCTTTCCCGACGCTTTGAGCTAAAGCAATACAATCTTCCATGCTTGCACTTCCCCAAGGCGTAAAAGGAATAACGTCAATCGCACCTATACGGGGGTGTTCACCATGGTGATGGGAGATATCAATCGTTTCAAGGGCAATATCAAAAATAACAAAGACCGCCTTGGTGAGGCTTTTCTCGTCTCCCAATAGACTAATTACCGAACGGTTATGGTCGATATCGGATGAATAATCAGCAATTAAACATCCCGGAATTTGTCCAAGACTCTTGGTCATTTCATTGATAATATTCTCATCAGAACTGCTGATATTTATAGCACTTTGGATGATTTTCCTTTTCATTTTCGGTCTTCCCTTCTATTCTATAAATGCAGTGAGAAGTAAGTTATGAGCGGTGATCAATAAAAACTTCACCCTCATCCCAACTTTATCACATTTTTCTTATTTTTCCTCTCATCTGTTGAGAGAGGATTAAAGTGATGGGAGAAGAACCCCTAAATCGTCATTGCGAAGAACGAAGTGACGTGGCAATCTCATGAGCTCAATCTTTTTTATTCCTTTCTTTTTAGTTAAAGGAGTTCGAGAAGGATTCGTTTTTTATCTAATTCTTTCAAATCCCCTAACCCCTTTTTTCTAAAGGGGGAAATTGGTTCCTGAGTATATATTTTCATTGTCATCTGATGCTGCTAGGCAGCATGACTGTCCATCCTGAAAATATAACAACGTTTTANNTCCCGCGTGAGGATCTCATCATTTAATCTTTTTCTTTAAAAAATTTTGCTCAATGAGATTGCCACGTCGTCCAACCAAAAAACGGTTGAACTCCTCGTAATGACGATTTTAGATAGGTATTTTCATCCTCTTCTGGTACCAAAAAAGTGGAATGAGGGTCTATTCCAAAAATACAGTAATGAGTAAACAATGATCAAAAAAAAGAAAAATGCACACCCACCCCCTTAAACCCCTCCTTTTTTGGGTCCTCTTTTAAAAGAAGAAAATTAAATTTTTGCAGCATTGGATTTTCACTGTCATCATAAGATTTCTCTATGATTCTAAACCTTTTTATGCTTAAATAGTAGGAACAATTTTTTGATTCAATAAAGCAATCGGAGGAAGGCAATGAAAAAATACATTTTTGGGTATATTCCCTTGGTTATTCTTGCCTATTTAATTCCTTTTACCTTACTGCAAAAAGTTCATAAATTCTATGGAAGTTTTTTATTCTGGATCGGATATTCTTTAATAGCAATATATCTTATGACAAAAATGATGGATCACTGGAAAAATGAAAATTGAGCTCATTTGGATTTCAATAGTAATCTATATAGTTTGGGGAACTTTAATTGCTCTTCTATCCCGCCGGGGAGGAGCAACTGGAGTTGTTGATTACTTCCTTGCCGATCGGAAGCTAAAAGGATATATTTCCACCCTCTCCTATAGTGCAACAACCTACAGCGCCTTTATGCTAGTTGGTTTAGCAGGGCTAACCTATAAAGGTGGCGTAGGGGCTCTCGGCTTTGAGCTCATATACCTATCCGGTCTTTTTTGGGCAGTTCTTTTTGGGCCTTATTATTGGCGTGCTGGGAAACATTATAATTGTGTAAGCCCTGCTGAATTACTTAGCACTCGCTATCAAAATAAAAAAGTTGGTGCTGTATCAGCGTGGATTTCCCTCGTTTTTCTGATTCCCTATTCATCAATTCAATTGATGGGAATAGGATATCTATTAGAAACTTTATCAAATGGAAAAATAACCTTCTTCTGGGGCGCTTTGATCGCAACACTGATCACCTTGGTTTGGACCGAAATCGCTGGACTTCGTTCAGTAGCCACGACCGATAGTTTACAAGCCGGGATTATGCTAGTTAGCTCAATTATCTTCATATTTATACTCATAAGTAAATATTTAGGAGGATTCAATAACTTCCTTCATCAAATTGAAGTGAACTACCCACTATGGTTATCCGTTCCTGGGAATGGCTATTTTAGCTTTCATACTTTTTTAGGATTATCTCTTCCTTGGTTTTTTTTCAGTATATCCAACCCTCAAGTCGCACAGCGATTATTCGTTCCTTCTTCTCTTCCCAAAATGCGGTCAATGATAAATGGTTTTCTCGGCTATGGCTTGGTTTATACTCTCATTACCATTCTAATCGGATTCTGCGCTCTCCTGCTTTTCCCTGGTCTTTCCAACCCTGATCAAGCAACACCAACTCTGCTTGCCCAACTCAAGGTTCCGCTTATAATTGTCCTGCTAATGATTGTCGGGATATTCTCAGCAGCCATCTCAACTATCGATTCGGTGATGTTAACCATCTCTTCGATGTTTGTTCGAGATATTGTTCGTGCTCAGTGGGAAATTCCTGAAAAGCAGCAGTTGGCAATCGCTCGTTGGTTTATTTTAATTTTAGGAATAGGGATCTTTCTTTTTGCTATTCAGCGTTTTAATCTTATCGCTGTTCTTTCCGTTGCCTCTTCAGC